>NZ_JACJOR010000268.1:0-16035 GCF_014695615.1 Leptolyngbya sp. FACHB-711 | reverse complement strand
GTGGTTTGTCCTGAAGAACTGGATGCGACAGCGATGGGATGAGTTTGAAACCTTTCGTGATTGTGTCGACGCTGCTTTCAAAAACTGCCCTAACGTGATTGCGTAGCGCTATACCTGTACCAACTGCCGCAACAGAAAGTTGTTAACGCAAGTTTTTAATGCAATTTCCAATGCAAAAAGCTCCTAAGTATTGCATCAAGAGCGTTTTAAAAGCCTGAGTTTTTTAACAGCTTAATTGCTATTGGCTTTGCGATACCCCCAGGGGAATTCGAATCCCCGTCGCCTCCGTGAAAGGGAGGTGTCCTAGGCCTCTAGACGATGGGGGCGTATCTAATGAGCGGTCATGCCAATCTTTGATGTCAGCCGCTTCACCTTTATTAGGTTATCCAATCTTCAAGGTTCTGTCAAGCCTGCTGTCGCGGGTGAATTTCTAACTGAGATTGGGGACTAACCGGACGGAAAAATAGCTGTTGTACCTGAGGGCTGTGGACAATTTGCCAGACAAAATATCCTGCTACTGCCAATCCGCCCGCTGCCATTAATAGCGATACCAGATCGGGAAACCAATCCGGCACAGACGAGACTTTTCGCATCGGAGTCAGCGAGGTTGCTGAATGCCGTTTGGGAGACGTGCGCTGATAGCCCTCGTTCAGCAGGGTGGTGTTGGGCGGCAGATCGTGAACGACACGAAACTGCTGAAGCCGCTGGCTGACCTGGATAGGACGCTGACCTGTCCGGCTCCATTGCAGCAGCGATTCAACCGGAACGCCGCAGAGATTAACGCAGGGAATGTCATACAGCTTTTGCAGCAGTAGCCGATCTTTAGTGGCAACCACGATCAGACTGCCAGGATAGGTTTGAGCCAGCCCATAACCACAACGACCCACCGCTAGCGACAGCCTTGCCCGGCGAGTTAACGCCTGCCCCGAAGCCACCTTAAACGCCGCATGAGGGGCACTGATATCGGTAATGCGCCAGCCGCTCGTCGCATAAAAGCGGTTGAACGATTTGGCAATGCGCTCCAGATCGGGGTCAGGCGATCGCTCGAACAGCAGCTTCATTTCCTCATAGATCACCTGCGGCACACAGCAGCTCCCCACCCGCGAAAACTCGCGCCATTCAGTTGGGGTTGAGCCAGACAATGCACCAACGTCGAACACCAGAATTACGGGGGGAGTGGTTGCCATGAGATTCACCTCAAAAAGAACTACCAATGCCAAGCCGACCTGCAAGCCCAGGCGTGATAGGCAGCAGCGTCGCCGCCATGAGGAACAGAGCCAGCAAACCCAGTGCAGCCCGGGCATCGTCTGGCTCGGTCAACTCGTTCAGGGCAGGACGTTCCAGGTCGCGCTGCAAAAACAGAATCAGCACTGCCCAATAAAGCGCGAGCGGATTCACCAGAGAAGCCAGACCTAGCACAATCACCGTGGCGATCGTCGTCCGTCCTGCCACCTTTCTGCCGTAGATTGCCTGCACAATGCGTCCACCGTTGAGCTGACCCGCAGGCATCAGGTTAATTGCGGTAACGACCAGCCCGATCCAGCCCACCAGCACCAGTGGATGAATTGCAACCAGCGATTGCTTTAGCGTCTCTCCCAGCACAATTCGCGCCAGGCTTCCCACCAGAAGCGAGCCTTCAAAGAAATTGGCAGGCAGTTGAAAAAGGCTATCCGGGCGAGACAGCAGCAGCCCAACCACCAACAAACTCAGAGAAACCGCTCCCCCTGCCGCCGATCCAGCAAAGGCAACGTCAAACAAACGATTGCGATCGGGCAAGACCGACTCAAAGCGAAAGAAGCTGCCAAACGAGCCAATTTGCCAGGTAGGAATAAAGTAAGGCGGACTGAGGCGAATTTGCTGTCGCGCTGCGGTGATCCGGTGGGCAATTTCAGTCGCTGCCAGCACGAGCAAAATTCCAGAGGCTACCGGCAACACTTCGCGCCAGCGCGTTAGCTCACTGAAAAAGTCAAACCCCCGCAGCAATCCGCTCGTTTCCAGACAGGTCGCGATTGTGGCTACAATCAGCACCAGCGATAGAATCCACTGTGCGATCGCCACCGATTTTTTCTCTGGGGCGCGAGGCAGCACAATCACCACGGGCTTGCCCTCCAGTCCTTCTAACAAAAATAGCCGATACCGATCGCCCGTCCGCTCTTGCAGATTTGCGGTGAGTCGATCGAAGCTAGGCTGCACTTCACCCCGCAAATTGCCCTTAAAAATCACTCCTTCTTGATAGGGAATCGTTTCAGTTGCAAAAAAGGTTTCAATGCCAAAAATGCCCTTAATAGTTTGAATCTCTTCTGCGGGCATCAGGGGAGCGTCGGCGGTTTTGGCTCCAGGTGGTTGGGTAGTGCGAGTTGATTCTGTCGCAGGTCGATCGATCGTCGCTTCTTCAGAGGATGGGGAAGAGTCAGAAGAGGGGGAAGACGCTGCCGCCTGCGACGAAACGGGATTGATCAGTCCGGCTTGCTCTGCCGATGCCCGAAGCTGCCGCCCCAGCAGAATATATACCGCGATCGACAGCAGCAGCAGCAGCAGCACGATTGCAAGATTAAACGTCACTCCCACAGCAAGCGCGCCAAACACCAGTAGCCAGGGAGCCATCAGTGCGACAGATTGAAGCCAGGCGAGAATTCCCAGCTTGCCAAAGGGTCTTGCGCGATAAAATCCCCAGGCGAGAATGGCGATCGCTGCAAACAGAATGAATAAAGTAATCATCTTCCTAATTTCCCGGTTCGCTGCAACGAACTGCTGTAACAAATTGCTGCCTTAACCACAAGCCAGATCACGGTGGAGCAATGCCAGCGAATCTTATCGATTCCAAGGCGTTACGAAAGTACTCCTGAGATCACTGCAATATGGTTAAGAATACCAGTTCTGCTGGAGTCAGGGGCAGTAAAGATGAAGCGCGAAGGAGCAAGGGTAAAACGTAGGGAAACGGGATTTTTTCTGGCAGGCGATCGATCCGATCACTGATTTGCCTGAATTGTCGCTAGCAGTTCTTCATCTGAGCAGGCGCTTTCCCAGTCCTGTGGAAGCTTGACCCGCACCGACTGCGCCCCACCGCTCGGTGTACAAACCACCCAATAAGCCTCTTCGCCTTTGACTTTAGCGAGGTCTTCTTTGTCTGTTTTTTCAGCTAATTCTGCGTATGCCTGAACACAGTTCCAGACGGTTCCCTCGCTGTCGGTGACTTCTCTTCCCAGTGCTTGTGCCATAATCAGTCCGTGAATTGCTTGTTCTAAAACAAAAACGACAAGCCGTATCCAATTTATAAAATTTGAGTCGTTTGTACGATTCCGTTTGTATTGCTGGTTTAGCTTTAATGGCATTGAAAGAAATCTGGCTTTCGGGGTAAGAGATCGTCGTCCGGGTTAGAGTTTCAGTTTAGGAGCCAGGGCTAAAACTCTATCTCCTGGGACTTTGATCGGCGATCGTCCTGCGCCTAAATTAGGTTGACTCCTCTAACGTAATTTCCTGTGGACGTTTACATTCTTGAGCTGCTGGTAATTGGGATTCTGCTGCTGTTCGTGACTCTCGGATCGGGCTGGATCGGTCGTTTACCGCTGTCCTACGCGCTAATTTATCTGGTGGTGGGAATTGGGCTAAGTCCTTACGGATTGAACCTGATTCAAGTGCGACCCGAAACCGATCTTCTAGAGCGACTCACCGAAATGGTGGTGCTGATCTCGCTGTTTAGCTGCGGCTTAAAGATGAATCGTGTCTTGACGCTGCACGCCTGGGGTTCAACGATTCGGCTGATTGCGCTGCTGATGCCGATTTCTATCTTTGGGATCGCCTGGGCAGGGCATCAGTTTCTAGGCATGTCGTGGGGAATTGCGATTTTGCTAGGAGCAATCCTAGCTCCGACCGATCCGGTGCTGGCATCCGAGGTGCAGCTCTCTCATCCCGACGATCGCGACGAACTGCGGTTTGGCTTGACTTCCGAAGGCGGCTTAAACGATGCACTTGCCTTCCCTTTTGTTTACTTTGGACTGCACTGGATCAAAGATAACCAGTGGCAAAACTGGATCGTGCAGTGGGCAGCCATCGATCTGATTTGGGGGATCGCCGCCGGATTTGGCATGGGCGTTCTGGTTGCTAGGGCTGTGGTGAAAATTGACAAGCGGCTTCAGCGAATTCGTCCGGCAGACAGCCTGATGGAAGATTTCGTCGCCCTTGCCATGATTTTGCTGACCTACTCCCTGACCGAGCTGGTGAACGGCTATGGCTTTCTGGGTGTTTTTGTCGCGGGTATCGTGGCACAGCGAAGCTATCGCAATCCCGACAAGCAGGAGTCCCAAATCGAATTTACCGAAACGCTCGAAAAACTGCTGGAGGTGGGAACGATTTTGCTGTTGGGATCGCTCCTACGCTGGGAGCCGATCATCCGCTTTTTGCCCCAATCGCTGCTGATCGCCGGACTGCTGTTTTTTGTGATTCGACCGATCGGGGCATGGATCAGTACGATAGGCGAACACCAGAACCCGATCCGTCCCTGGCTATTTGGCTGGTTTGGCATTCGGGGAGTAGGTTCGATCTACTATCTCGCCTATGCCCTGGGCGAAGGACTGCGGGCAGAGACCGGAGAGCAAATCGCCTGGATCACGTTTACGACGATCGTCATTTCCGTCATCCTGCACGGCATTAGCGCAACCCCCCTCATGAACTGGTATGAGCGGCAAATGGAACAGCGCAGACAGCAAGTGCGAGAGCGGCAGCATGGACGAGCCATGCGGTAGGAGGATGCAGTAGGGAAATTGCGAACACCAGAATCCGCAAAGGTTCCACTATGATCGAGGAAGCTGCATGATTCAGCCAATCTGAGCAAATCCAAGCAAATTTATGACTTCCTCCAAAGATAAGCAGTTTGAAGTGCAAAAGACCGAAGCCGAATGGCGCGAAACACTGACCTCCGAACAGTTTCATGTGCTGCGAAAGCATGGAACCGAACGGGCGGGAACCAGTCCGCTCGATAAGAACTATGAGTCTGGAACCTACACCTGTGCTGGGTGTGGCACGCCGCTCTTTACTTCAGATACCAAATTCAACAGCAGAACCGGATGGCCCAGCTTTTTTGCCCCGATCGATGGTGGGGTCGAAACTTCGGTCGATCGCTCTTTGTTCATGACGCGAGTTGAAGTTCACTGCGCTCGCTGTGGTGGACATCTGGGACACGTCTTCAGCGATGGTCCTGCGCCTACCGGACAGCGATACTGTATGAATGGCGTTGCCCTGGAGTTTAATCCGGCAGAGCAAACACAGGCATAATCTTTGACCTAAAACCTTACCAAAACTCAGCAGATCATAAAGACCCCCTGACTTTTCTTCAGCACTGGCTGAGACAGAGTATCAGGGGGTTTATTTTACTGGAGATATCGGATGATTGCCGCGTTGGGCTCACAAAACCTGCTTATCGCGATCGATGTAAAAAGCAGTTTGAAAAGCCATTATCGTGACCCAAAGCACTCTTCTCGCTCGTGACCTTGAGATAAACCGAGCATTGTTTTCATCTCGGTGTTTTAATCTTAGTTTTAAGCTCAAAGCCCCCCAGCTTGACAGATTGAGGGGCAGTGTAGAAGAGTTGGGACTTCCACGATCGGACAGTGGAACTACGAAACTAAGTTATCGCCCTTTTTCAGGATCTCTTTGAGGAACCAGCGATGCTTCTGATGAACCTGAACCAGGCGGGTGTACAGATCGGCAGTGCCAATATCGCCTGCGTTGGTGGCAACTTCTGCGTCTTGGTGCATCTCGGTGATGATCAGCTCGTGGGTGACGATCGCCTCTTCGATCATTTGCTTCACCGAGAGCCTGCCTGCGGAGGGCTTCACGCTAGCGGTGGGCAGATATTCTGCAGGGTCTGCAACCGGTTCGCCGTCGAGCATCAGGCTTCTTTCGGCGAGTTCATCTACTGATGCAAACACTTCGCCGCCCTGCTCTTCAAACAACAGGTGCAGATCGCGGAACAGCGGACCAAAGGTGAGCCAGTGATATTTCTTGTAGTTGAGGTAGGCAACTAGGGCATTTGCCTGCTGACGATTGAGGGTGTCAACAACGCTCGATTGCTGAAGCTGAAGGGATGGAACGGTAGCGGTCATAAACTGTGCCTCTTTGAGAATGCTTAAACGAAGGTGAGTCAGCTCTGATTGTTGCAGGTGAATTGGTAGATAGAGCAAGCGATCGATAAAATTCTTTTCCTACGCTATAACGCTTGCTAGAGAGTCTCCGTTCAAATTGAACATAAATCTTCAGAAGTAGCGATTCCAGATGAACGGCAATATTGGATTACCCCTGCTTCACCTTTCTCCTATATCATAGTCGTTATGACTTCACTTTGGCAACCCTTCAAATAAAATACCCCTGCCCGCTCTTCCAAAATGGTAGAGGGAGTAAGGGTAGGAGCAGGCATTCATCCAGAAGATTTAACCTTCCTGATTCGCACAAAGAAGCCCTAGATTTTGGAAAAAAGCTTCAGGCTGAAGTCTTATCGGCAAAGCGTTCCAAGCTCAAACCGGAAGCCTAAATGCCAGAACCTAGAGCCGCACAGGCTCACTGAGCATCCCTATTCATCATCGTGAGCAAAGCGGTTATAAAGGAAGTCAAGTGCCTGGTTTCGCAGCTTGTAGTATTCTGGGTCTTCCATAATACGATCGCGATCGCGGGGACGCGGGAACGGAATTTCCATCACTTCGCCAATGTTGGCGGCAGGCCCGTTGGTCATCATGACCAGCTTGTCTGCCAGGAAGAGAGCTTCGTCAATATCGTGGGTGATCATCAATACCGTGCAGCGATGCTCGTTCCAAATTTTCAGCAGCTCTTCTTGCAGTTCTTCTTTGGTAATCGCGTCGAGTGCGCCAAAGGGTTCATCTAGCACTAGCACTTCGGGACGGGTTGCCAATGCACGAGCGATCGCCACCCGCTGTTTCATTCCGCCGGAAAGCTGAGTCGGCTTCTTCTCTGCTGCATCCGACAGTCCGACCAGTGCCAGGTTATCGCGAACGATTTGCTTCTTTTCGGCTTCAGATTTGTCGCTGTAAACCGAGTCCACACCCAGGTAAATGTTCTCAAACGCCGTCAGCCAAGGCAGCAGCGAATAGTTCTGAAACACCACCATGCGATCGGGTCCGGGCTTAGTAATCGGCTTGCCCCGCAGCAGCACCGAGCCATCCGTCGGCTGACTGAAGCCCGAAACCATGTTGAGCAATGTAGACTTGCCGCAGCCTGAATGACCAATAATGCAGATAAACTCACCTTCGTTAATGGTCAGGTTGACATCTTTGAGAACGACATATTCGCCCTTCGGAGTTGGATAAACCTTAGAAACACCTTTAACGCTGAGGAACGATCCAGATTCATTGGCAACACGAGAGTTGGCAGACGCAAGGCCAGTTTGATTAAGAATTTGCATGGGTTTTACCAATGGAAAATGAGCAATTGTGTCAACAAATTTCTGAATAGGGTGTCAAACCGAGATGAATTAGTAAAAGGATGGAGACAACGGAGACAAATTGATCGATTTTTACAAAGAAGTAAAGTGATCTAAAATCTCGCATTGCGGCTCCATCCCTATCCCTCACCCCTCCTATGCCGCTAGTCGGCGGACATCGATCGCCACTTCTGCCACGCTAAAGTCACGCTTAATGGCGAGGCTGTTCAGGTACCCGATCGGCTCTTCCGCATCAAACGGAATGCCATCAAAGAGTTCGATCGGACCCCGACGATATTTGATGTCCAGCATACCGAGTTCACGTGCGGCAGTACTGAAAACGCTCACGCGACACACTCGCTCTAAAATTTCCATCCAGTTCCGTGGGAAGGGAATATCGCCCCAACGCGCCATCTGCGTCATCATCCACAAGTGCTCTGTCCGGCTTGGGCGATTCACGCCATCGCCATAAAACAAATGGTGAGCATACTCGCGCATCGGCTGATCCAGATTACACACATACCCGTTCGGATCGCCCAAGTGAATGTAATCGATGCTCGTGCTGAGGTACTCCCGACGCGACAGCATTTCGCGAATCTCATCGTGATGGGCAGGGTCAGCACAGTAGCGGCAAGCTTCCAGCAACGCTTTTGCCAGCGCAATGTGCGTATTGGGATAGCGATTTGCCCAGTCTTCGCGCACACCCAGCACCTTCCCCGGATGACCCGACCAGATCTCCAGATCCGTTGCAACGGTGAAACCAATTTCTTCGATCGCCGATCGCAGGTTCCAGGGTTCGCCCACGCAATAGCCGTCGATCGTGCCTGCTTTGAGGTCAGCAATCATCTGCGCCGGAGGAATCGTGGTCAGATGCACATCGTTATCGGGATCAATACCGCCCGATGCCAGCCAGTAACGCAGCAGCAAATTGTGCATCGAAGACGGGTGAACCATGCCCAGCGTATGCTCTTGCTCGGTCGATTCCAGTAGCATTCGCTTCAGGTCAGCTGCATTGTAAACGCCCTGCTCGTAAAACTTTTTGCTGAGCGTGACTGCGTTGCCGTTGCGGGTCATGGTCAGTGAACTCACTACGGGCAGCGGCGTGTCCTGATGTCCGCCGACGGTAAACCAGGTTGGCATTCCGGCAGGCATCTGAGCTGCATCCAGATAACCACCTGTAATGCCGTCTACAATGCCGCGCCAGCTCGTTTCCCGCACCAAGCTCACCTCATCCAATCCATGCTTGGTGAAGAAGCCTTTTTCTTTTGCGACCACCAGCGGAGCGCAAGCTGTGAGCGGTACAAAGCCCAATTCCAGGTTGATCTTTTCCAAACCATGACGGGCGATCGGCTCAGTTTTCTTTGCCCGCAGCTTTTTGATCCGCTTTTGCTGGTTCAGGAAGTAGATAATTTCCGATCGCAGGCTGTAGTAGCTGGGGTGCGTCACCACATCCATCCGCTTGCGAGGGCGGGGAATATCCACTTCGAGAATGCCGCCAATCTTAGAGCCGGGACCATTGGTGAGCATGACGATGCGATCGGAAAGCAGCACGGCTTCGTCCACATCGTGCGTCACCATTACCGCTGTAACCTGATTCTCTTCGCAGATCTTCATGAGCTGCTCTTGCAGGTTGCCTCGGGTCAGGGCATCGAGTGCGCCAAAGGGTTCATCCAGCAGCAGCAGCTTCGGACGAATTGCCAGTGCTCGTGCGATCGCCACCCGCTGCTTCATTCCGCCGGAAAGCTGAGCCGGAGGCTTATCGGCTGCGTGCTGCAAGCCCACCATTTTGATGTGCTGCTCAATAATCGCACTGCGCTCTTCTTTCGAGATGCCTTTCAGCACTTCATCGACCGCCAGACCAATGTTTTCACGCACCGTCATCCAGGGCAGCAGCGAGTAGTTTTGAAACACCACCATGCGATCGGGTCCGGGTCGCTTGATCTGATCGCCTTCGAGGCTGACGACGCCTTCGGTGGGCAGATCCAGCCCGGCAATCATGTTCAGCAGCGTCGACTTACCGCAGCCAGAGTGACCAATCAACGAAACAAACTCACCTTTTTTGATTTCGAGGTCAATGCCCTTCAGTGCAACGTACTTTCCGCCACCCGAAAGGTTGAAAACCTTTTCGATATTATCAACGGCAACAAAGACTGACATAGTGAATTGGGAGATAGAGGGTAAGGGATGAATGAGGAGGAAAACGAGCGATAGAGATGCTGATTTAGAGATGAAGCGAACAGCGATCGAGCGAACAACACCAGGTAGAAGCTAAATCATTCATTCTCTGCATTAGTTTGAGAACCGTAGGATGGGTTAGGTGTAGCCGTAACACATCAATTCTTAAAAAGTCAGTTCTGTTTGTTTGCTCAATGAACTGCATCAATCTTTGGAATTGCATACGTTACGCTTCACTAACGCATCCTACAAGGGTCTACGTGGCCTATTGCAGGGGAGCAATGAGCTTTTGAATGTAAGCCACCAGACGATCAAGAATTAGACCCACCGCACCGATATAAACCACGGCAACGATAATCTCGCTCACATAGTTTTGCTGATACGCATCCCAGATAAAGAACCCAATCCCAGCCACACCCGACATCACGATTTCTGCCGCAATAATTGCCAGCCAAGCCAGACCGATCGCAATTCGCAGTCCAGTGAAGATATAGGGCAGCGCAGAGGGAATCAAGACCTTGAAGAAATACTTGGGCTTGGAAATTTGCAGGACTCGCGCGACGTTCTTATAGTCCTGGGGAATTTCGCGCACGCCCACAGCGGTATTAATCAGAATGGGCCAGATCGAGGTGATGAAAATCACGAACAGAGCCGCAGGTTCGTTTTGTTGCAGTGCAGCCAGCGAGATCGGAACCCACGCCAGCGGAGCTACCATCCGCAAGAACTGAAACAGCGGGTCAAACATTTTGTCGGCGATCGGGCTATTGCCAACAAAGATTCCGGCTGCAATTCCGACGATCGCGGCTGCACCGTAGCCCTGAGCCACCCGACCCAAACTTACCATTGTTTGTCGGAACAGACCCTGATCCAGCTCACTGTTGTAGTAAAAAGGATTAAGGATCAAGTATTGGCTACGCTCGTCGGTTAATACCTGGATCGGTCCGGGAAGTTTGATCAGCCCAACTTGAGACACAAATTGCCAGATGGCGAGGAAAAGTAGAATACCGAGGATGGGCAGAATGATGCTAGCTATCGGACTCTTGAGAAACTTCTGAAGATCAAAAGCAGAGCCGGTCTTTGGACGACTAGTTACTGTGGCAGTCATGAACTTTCCTTAGGTGAGGTAAATGTCGTATTGGACAAAACAGGAGGGAAGTTAACGGTCTTGTGAGGAAGAAAACAGGGAGGGTCACACTCCCCTAACCGGTATCGCCTGCACTGGATGAAGCCGCTACATTAAGCCGCCTTAATCTTGAGGCTGTCCAGATAGGCCTGTGGATTTTCGGGGTCAAACTTGATGCCGTCGAAGAACGTTTCCACACCGCGACTCGTCTCCTTGGGAATATCTGCGGTGAACCCTGCTTCTTTTGCGGCTTCGCGCCAGAGGTCTTCCCGGTTAACACGATCGACAATCTTCTTAGCAGCGTCGAAGTCGGTCAACACATTCTTATGGAAGCCCCAGCGCATCGACTCGGTGAGGAACCAGAGGTCGTGGCTCTTGTAGGGGTAGGAAATGCTGTTGCCGTTAGGGTCTTTCCAGTAGCGCGAACCCTTGTTGATATCATTAATCGCCGCTTTACCGTCGCCCATTTCATAGGTGCCACTCCAGGGTCCTGTAAGAACAGCTTTCGGCGCATTAAAATACTGACGGCGAGACGCAATATTGACCATCTCTTCGCGGTTTTCGGGCTGATCGCACCACTGCTGCGCTTCCATTAAGCCTTTGAGCAGTGCTTTGGTTGCCTTCGGGTTTGCCTCAACCCAGTCTGCCCGCATTGCAAAATACTCTTCGGGGTGGTTCTGCCAGATTTCAGCCGTGAGCGCAGACATAAAGCCAATCTTGTCGTTCAAGATGCGATAGGGCCAGGGGTCGCCTGTGCTAAAGGCATCCATCGTCCCGTTTCTCATGCCCTGCACGGTTTCCGCCGGAGGCACTGCCATTAGCTCGATGTCCTTGTCGGGGTCAACGCCGCTTGCTGCAAACCAGTAGCGAATCCAGAAATCCTGGTTGGCGTTGGGGAAGGTGAAGGCGGCTTTGAATCGGCGTCCATTAGCGGCCTGGAACCCTTTGATGTACTCGGGGTCGTTGATCTTCAGACCAATTTGCTTGCCCTGGTGAGCGTTTGCAATGGCAATCCCGTTACCGTGGGTGTTGAGCTGCATCAGCACCGCCATCGGCAGCTTGTTTCCGTTGGTGATAATGCCTTCAGTGATCAAGTGAGGCATAGGCATCTGCCACTGACCGCCATCAATGCCGCCGCCCTGCGTACCAATCACCACGTTATCGCGTGCGCCTGCCCAGTTTGCCTGCTTCACCACCTGCACGTCAGTCATGCCGTACTTTGCAAAGAAGCCTTTCTCTTTTGCAACAATCAGGGGGGCGGATTCAACGATCGGCAGATAACCCAAGGTTGCCTTTGTCGTTTCCGGTGCATCTCCGGCTGCAACAGGGCTGGGTGCGGCTGCGCTAGACGTGTTGTTAGACGCAGTATTCGCTCCAGGCTGCGAGCAACCTTTTAGTAAAACTGCACCTGCTGCCGTCGCGCCCGCTGTCACAATAAACTTACGACGAGACAAATGAGAAAAAGTAGACATAGAACCTCCTAACAGCGTGCTTACCGTAGCTGCCTACAAATCGCGATAATGCTGATAAAAATCTGAGCTTTAGCGAGTTATGAAAACCGCAACTTGATCAACGCAGGGTGACAGAATTTATCCCATCACTAAATCTGCAGCCAGAGACCAAAACTTTGATTTTGGCTTAACTCCGATCGCAGCTTGCGTAACTTGGGGTTATGACTGAAGTTTTTCAATCTTGTAAGTAGTGTACAGCTTTCCAGAGCAAAGTATATAGTTAAGTCGATAATTTTTGAAATGATTATCAAATAATCTCTATAAGCATTTGCTTAATTCCCGCAAATCAAGGGCAATTAAGTAATTGTGAGCATCAAGAATGCTCTATTGATCCAAGATAATTCGGATCAATATCTCGTAATTTCCGCAGAAACTCTGTTTCAGCCTTGGCTATCTATCAATAAATTTCTATAGACAAATTGGCTGTGCCGTCTATCAATTAAGAACATTAGGAGTTTGCAAATTAATCTCGATCCAGACTGCAAACCAGGAAAAAGATTCAGGGGAAAAGATTCAGGGGAAAAGACAAGATGCAAATCGCAGCCGCACGACTTTACGATGAGTAGGATTAACTTACCATCTTGGTGGATCACTCTGGGTATTTGCTTATAGCTTCTATAGAGCGATCGCTTTCCAATGAATTTTCACTATATCTGTATCTATATAAGGAGCAATCTCAGTAAGAAGCAATTTCAGTAAGGAGCAATCTCAATAAAGGCTGCATGAATAGAGCCCGCATTAACGGTGGATGTGAGGCTGAGCGAAAAGCGTCGCCCAGTCCATGAGATAGTGGGACAATCACCGCAACGAGTGGTGACGGATAGAGTGGCTTCGTATCCTAGAGCTCTCTATCTAAGAACGGGAGTGTTTCGATTGAACGAACTGGTGAATTGCAAGAGCATATTGAATTAAGCTAAAGCAGAATTCAAAGAAGTCAAGCTACTGGTTTCTAGTCCAATTGAGGGGTTTAAGTCATTGCTGTTCGGAACAAGATGAAATCCATCTCGGTTCTGCAACCCGAAATTCACTTCTAAATCTGTAAGAAGGCTGTCTCTCCCGTCCCTAATTAGATCTGTGACGGTATTGACGAGACGATCGCCTCCCAAGTTCAGGATGTCATTAATATCTGCGATGTCGATATCACCTTCAAGGTCATCAAAGGCATTGATCAGAGCATCTCGAGCATCAGCCAACACTGCGCTACCATTGCCAATAAGATCCTGGAGATAGTCATCAAGAGCATCCAGTGTGGCTTCAAGATCATTTCCTGTGTCTGGATCAAGAATTGACTCACCTTCAACCGCTGGTGCAGGCTCAACACCGAGCAAATCAAGCAGTGTCGGAGCAATATCAATACTACGAATCTGATCCAGATCGGAGAAATCATCCGCATTAAAATCAGGACCAGCCGCTAGAAAGATAGCCTGCATCTTGGGCAAGTTGGGATCATACCCGTGTGCTCCATAGAAGTTTGGCACAGAAAAAATGGGCTGTTGATCCTGTACAGGGGTAGTATCATCTCTACGCAGTACAGTAGGTTGGAAACCATCAAAGTTGTAACCCAAATCTAAAAGTGCAAAAACATCACCGGTATCCTGTCCAATAAACTCACTTCTTGCTGTAATGATATCTTCAGCCGTAGGATTTTCAGGAACAGGACGTTCATAAACTTTGTCGAATAAATCAACAGCTCCATCGAGAGCATAGCTGGAATTGGTATCTTGTATGCTTTCCAGCGTTTGTACAATTCGCTGCTGCAACTCTCGATACTCACTGGGGTCAACCGTACCGTCTGGTTCGCGCCCCTTCACGTTGATGTAAATATTCACTGCTGGACCACTTGTCACGGCTCGAACTTCGTTTGGATCAAACCCAGCATTTGCCAGGATATTGTTCATGTTTACAGCAGTATGGAAGGGTGCAAAGCCATGATCCGAGGTAATGATGATGTTACTGTTAGGATCGCCATTCTCATCAACCCCTACAGTATCAATGACACGCTGCACCGCATCACTAACGGTTTGATATGCGTTCAAGACATAATCTTGATAGCGATCGACCTTTGCCGGATCTTGTCCTGCCCCAATGGAATAAGGATTTGTGAAATCGCTAGGTTGGCGAGGATCAATTAACAGAAACTGATGCTCAGCACCATCGGGTTGCTCAATGTAGCCTAATGCCAGATCTGCATTGGGTTCCTGCTCGATCGCTCTCAAGAAGACATCCGTTTGGTAATCAACAAAGGTTTCTACCAGGTCTTGATAAACAGCCTCCAGTTCGACATCGGGGAAGTCCTCCAGTCCGGGCGAAATTCGTTCGGGAATACGATAATCAGGCTGCGGTCGCCAGAAGCCAACCGTGTTGTTGATATCATCAACATTGGCAAGAACTCCAGGATTATCAGCCGGACGGGGAATGTAATTGGCTGATGTCCGAAGCAGCCGAACTGTAGAAAGATCAGGAGCCAGATTCGTCAGGACAAATGATGCCCCAACTACGTTGTTGCTACTTTCAAAGAAGAAGGGGCTGATTGTCTGATCATAGGTATTGAGAACTGCCGATCCGGTTGAAGGAGCGTTGCCAGTTAGTGCTTCAATGCCTCGATTTGCATCAAAGACGATCAACTGGTTGTAGTTCACCACTCGATCGTCTGTCGTGTCGATCGCAACAGCCTGCAAGTTATACGCATTGCTGCTGCCCCCAGTCAAACTACCTTGTCCTTGAGCAGGAATGTCTTCTAGCTCAGCGACTTTAACATCACTAAATGACTGAATTCCTAGAGCTGTAAGATCAGTGATGGCTTCGTTTGCATCCACTGTGAAATCAGCAGCATCTAAGCTAAAGCCTCTGGCTCCCAAACCACCAAAAGTGCCAAATGGCACCGTGTAATCCACTGTTCGCACATTGCTGGATTGAATCACAGGGGCAGGATCAACACCGGGTAATCAAATCGTGGCTCCATCAGCACCCGGAAATGTTGCTGCAACAACTGTCCTGCCTGCTTCTCGTAGGCGTACCCACAAGGGTTCAGCCGTTGGAGTCTCATCCTCATGGGCATAGCCACCGTGTGGATCTGAGCTATCCTCATGCAAGGCATCGTATCCACCGATCGGTGCGCCAAAGCCACTGATATTTGTATTAAAAGGGCTTCTAATCAAGTGGAACGAGTTGGCATTAATGTCATTATTTGCTGCCGTAGAACCAGTAGCGATCGCGATATGGCTAGGTGCTGTCAGGGACGGTGTAATAACAGTACTTGGGACAAAAACTCCTCGATTGACGAGATATCCTAAGCCCGTATCCGAATCCAGTTGGTTTGTTTCTAGATAGTTCTTGACAATAGAAAATGTTGCGCCGTCCAGAGAGATAACAATATTTTTGGGAGGCATACTTATTCTCGTTCTCGTAGGTTGTAGTGGGGGGATCAAAGAATTCAACGGAGGAGTCAATGATGCGTTGTAATATATTCCTACCTCTTTAATGCAGTAGGGGCACTGGTTCGTCAAATCAACGCGAGTTTAGGCAAAGGCAAAACTGTTGCTATCCAAAGTGCCAGCTTGTACTCCTTCAAGAACAGCGATCGCCAGGTTGGGCTAACTAGCGGCGATAGTCCCTGCATCTCCCTGACTTTGCACGATCGTCAGACCCTCAAACTCAGAAACACTAGATAAGCCTGCAATGGCGACGACATTCTTAGCCATTAGGTGAATGTTTTCCTATTTAAAGAGCGGTTGCTTCCATTGCAGAAATACTGAATAAATAGAACTTCTCATAGCAACCTTAAGAAACAAATTTCT
>NZ_JACJOR010000267.1:0-4067 GCF_014695615.1 Leptolyngbya sp. FACHB-711 | reverse complement strand
TGGCTTAGTTCCTTGAATGAGTTAAATGAAAAACTGACAAGATGAAGTCGGCTCTGACAAAGCAGTGTTAGTGGGTGAAAAAACTGCTGACCCAACGGTTAAACATTTCCTTGAATCCGCTCCATCTCTGGTTGAGAGACTTTGCCGTTCTCAACGACCGACCTTTTGGGGAAAAGGTACTTGCCGAACTTCGCGTAAAGCGCGGGTAATATCAGCAGCGTCAGGGCGGTAGAGGTAAATAGTCCACCCAAAACAACGATCGATAGGGGTTGCAGTAGCTCTTTTCCAGGTCCACCTGCTAAGACAAGGGGTGCTAATCCTAACGCTGAGGTAAACGCCGTCATCAGAATGGCGTTGAGCCGTTCCATCGATCCTTGGATCAGGAGGTCTTTCAACGGCATTCCGGCGGCAAACTTGGTGTTGTAGTTGTCTACCAGCAGCAACCCATTTCGGGTAGCAACCCCAAACAGCGTCACAAACCCTACCAGCGAGGCAATCGACAAGATGCCTCCTGTCAGTGCAACAGCGATCACGCCGCCAACCAACGCTAGAGGCAGGTTAATCATAATCATGGCGGTGGAAGCCACTGATTTCACCGAGAGATACATGATGATCGTAATCACGACAAAGGCGATCGCGCTGAAGAGCAAAATGTTTTGAGATGCCCGTGCTTCCGCTTCAAATTGTCCTGCGTATTGGATGTAATAACCTGCAGGAATCTGCACCTGCTGATTAACCTTTGCCTGAATATCGTTTACGACAGATCGCAAATCTCTCCCTTGAGCGTTAGCGGCTACCACAATCAAGCGAGAGACGTTTTCACGGTTAATCGTGTTCGGTCCTGTGCCGTCTTGAACCGTTGCCACCTGAGCCAGCGGAATTTTATTGCCACCGGGCGTATCAACCATTAAGTTACCAATCGTGTCCAGGCTTTGGCGGGCTTCTGGTTCCAACCACACCACTAAGTCAAAGGTTTGCTGTTGCTCTAAAACTTGTGAAACCACTCGTCCATTGAGCGCTGTTTCGATCGTTTCTGAAAGTTGCCTAATGGTTAAACCATATCGGGCAGCAGCAACGCGATCGAACTGAATCTGAACTTGTTCAACTGGAATCTGTGGTTCAAGCTGGAGATCAACAATGCCCTCAACCAATTGCATGACATCATTCACTTGCTGTCCCAGAGTACGAAGTTGTTCTAATTCAGGTCCAAAGATTTTGACGGCGATCGCGCTTCTGACCCCTGAGAGCACTTCGTCCATGCGGTGGGAGATGAAGCCCCCCACGTTGGGTGCGGCTCCCGGCACTTTGCTAAACTCCTCGCGTAACAGCTCCACACTGGCTTCGCGGTCTCTCATCCCTATCTCGCTCAACTCCACGTCCAGGTGAGTTAGATTCACACCTGCGGCATCAGCATCGCCGGCTGCCCGTCCTGACCGCACTTGAATGCTCTGAAAGTTAGGATTATCCTTCAGCTTATATTCCAGTACGGATGCAGCACCGTTCGTTGCGTCCAACGATGAACCGGGATAAAGCAGCAGCGTGTTGACCAACGATTGCTCCTGAAATTCTGGGAGAAAGATGCGTCCAAATGAGAGCACAACGATCGCCGCCGCCACTAGACTTGCCACTGCAATGCCTAAAATAACGGTCGATCGCCGCATTGAAAATGTGAGCAGTGGTAAATAGATTCTTTTGAAGAACCGAGCAACCCAGGGTTCGCGTTCAGGCAGGCGACCATAGGGCAGCAGAATCGCGCAGAGCGCAGGCGTGACGGTCAAGGCGACAACGCTGGAAGCTAATACCGCTGCCAAGTAGCCCAACCCCATTGGGATGAAAATGCTGCCTTCTACGCCTGTGAGTGCAAAGATAGGAGAAAAGACGACGATCGTAATAATGGTGGCTCCAAATACGGAATCGCGCACTTCCTGACACCCATCAAACACGACCTCTAAAACCGGGCGGGGATGGGGAGAGTATTTATTTTCTCGTAAGCAGCGGTAGACGTTTTCGGCATCCACGATCGCATCATCGACCGCAGACCCGATCGCCACTGCCAATCCTCCCAGGGTCATAGTGTTCAAGCCCTGTCCGAGCCAGTTGAGTGCCAGCACACCAACCAATAAAGACAGAGGCAGCGCCGCCAAACAGACCGCCAAGTTGCGCCAGTTCATCAAGAATGGAATCAGGATCAAGGCAACGATGATGCTGCCTTCGATTAAGGCTGTCCGCACATTTTCGATCGACGCATCAATATAAGTCTCTTGGCGAAAGGTCGTGTCTACCTGGATCCCTTCTGGCAACCCAGCTTTTACCTCGGTCATTGCGGCTTCAACGGCGCGGGTGACGGTCGGCGTGTCGGCTTGGGGCTGTTTGTTGATGATCGCCACGACCGCTTTTTGGGTGTTGACGCTGGCATCTCCGCGCTTCACGGCTGCGCCAATTTTCACATCGGCAACATCTGTGATTCTGACAGGTGTGCCACTGCGAGCCGTAATCACAGATTGCTTCAAGGCTTCAATGTCTTCGATTCGCCCGATGCCTCGAATCAGTTTTTCGCGATCGGGCGTAATCAAATACCCCCCTGGCGCATTCACGTTTGCCGCCGCCACTGCTTCTGATACGTCTTGAAGGGAAACGTTGAACGCCTGTAGTTTTTCTGGGGATACTAGAACTTGGTACTGCCGCTCATCGCCACCAAACACGATGACTTGCGTGACTCCTGGCACTGCTAGAAGGCGATTTGTGACTTGCCAATCAACAATTCGCCGCATTTCCATCAAGTCAATTGTCTGGGATGTGAAGGCATAGGTGACGATCGTGCCAATGGGCGAACTGATGGGTGCAATTTGCGGGGTTTCAATCCCTTCTGGCAGTTTGCTTTCAGCAGACTGCAATCGTTCCGTCACAAGCTGTCGGGCTTGATAGATATCGGTGCCCCAGTTGAAAACTACTCTCACCACTGAAATACTGGCTGCACTGGAAGACCGTACTGCACTCACGCCTGGTGTGCCATTGATTGCGCTTTCGATCGGCAATGTCACCAACGATTCCACTTCTTCTGGAGCCAGTCCCGGTGCTTCCGTTTGGATTTCGACCTGCGGTGGTGCAAACGTGGGGAATACATCCAGCGGCATCTGAATAATGGTGCGAAAGATCCAGATAGTTAGGATCATTGCGCCCGAAATCACCAGCCAGCGGCGGGCGATGGCCCATTGAATGATAGAACTCAGCATAGGAATTTAATTGTTAGTAGGGCGATCACTGACTAAATTAAGAGCGATCGCTAGGACGCAACTCAGTGATGCTGGTGAGGCGGAGTTCGAGCTTCAGACTCTGGGTGATGAGCCTCTACTGAGCGGAGAGCAGGCTCATAATCAGACCTGGACTGAGCGTGATGTCCGTTGTGAGAACCTTCTAAATGTTCCAGTTGGTTAATCGTTGCAGTGAGTTGCCTGCGGTTGCGACGATTGGACCAGAAAGCACCTGCAACAAACGTACCGATCGCTAGCATCCCGCCTCCTAGGATGACAACCCACCACGGCAAAGGGGCACGCACTGTAGTTGCTTCGGCTGCTTCAGCTTGCTCTGGCTCTGCCGTGCCACCTCGTAATGATTGAGCGTATAGTTGATTCGCCCGTTGAGTCACAACTCGATCGCCATCAAACAGTCCGCTTTTCACTTCAACCAAGTTTCCAGCCTGTCTGCCCAGCGTTATTTCTATGGGCTGAAAGGTGTTGCCGTTCTGGACAAAGACAAGCTGCTGACCATTTGCCTCAACGATCGCTGACTCAGGAACGACGACAACGGGTTCTGGGGTGCGGTCAGTTAGCACTTCCAGTTCAGCAAACATTCCTGGTTTGAGTGCTCCATCAGCGTTGTCTAATTCTGCTTTTACTGGCACAACCCGGCTGTCTCCTTCGACAGCTGATCCAATCGTAGTGATCCGTCCTTCAAATACCTGATTGGGAAGACCTGACACTGTAACCCGTACTCGCTGTCCCTGAGCGACCTGACTTAGATCCTTCTCATAGACGTTAGCAGTTGCCAGCACCACGCGATCGTCCACG
>NZ_JACJOR010000266.1:0-10149 GCF_014695615.1 Leptolyngbya sp. FACHB-711 | reverse complement strand
CAACAAGATACGGGCACGGGTCAGTTTGCGAGCCGAGTGCTTTCCAGTCCTCAACAGGGTTTCTAGCTGTTGAACTTCGGCATCCGTTAAATCGACGATGTAACGCTTCTGACTCATAATGATCTTCCTGGATTTGAGTCACCTTACCAGAAATAACCCCACCAGGCAAAGTTCCCTTGGCAGACTACTAGTGGCATCATGCTTGAACGACTTGGTGTGATCTACGGTCGGCGTTGTGTCCATTCTTCCGACTTACAGCGAACGTCTGTTCCTCCCAATCGGCTGCTCCTAGACAGGAGTAGGGGCGATTGTGTCTAGGGGGAGTGTACTCGAACTTTCCACTTCCACATGACCAGGAGGTGGGAAGGTACAAATATAGCTATTTGCAAAGTTATCTGGATGAGGCATTGGAGTAAAATCCCACGGGGAAACAGGCGATGCACTCACAGATGCACAGAGTTGATAGTGCGTTGAACTAGGATTTCGCCCTGCACTAGAATAGACTCGCAGATAATAAGTGCCCGAATCTAGGGTCGTTTTTATCGATTCACTGCTCCTGTCTCGGCGGGCGGATGCAAACAGAACCTGTCCTTTGTCATTGAGGAGCTGCAAATTTGCATCTGCTTTTAGCCGAGCCAGCGAGAAGTTGTTGCTGCTCCGTTGGCTGAGGGTAAAGCGGAAGAAATCGTTGCTGTCCGCACCACCAATTTGATCCTTAAACCTCTAGCTGTTCAAGGGGTTGATTGCTCTTGCACGACTTAGAGTATTGCCAACGCGATCGCCAGCCATAAATGCAGTTCAGGAGGGTACAGTTTAAGCCTTCCCGTCATTCTCTACAAAGTAAAAGTTAATAATTTCGTTACACGGGATCTTTAAAGGCGAGTGATTTAACGTCAAAAGGATGCGGAAATTGCGCTAGTAATTTGACAGAAAACCTGTCGCGTATCTTGCTTTTCGGACTCTTACGTAAATCTGGTGAAAAGGGATGGGATTGCTGAAGCAGTTAACGTCGCTCAAGGGATTAAAGTACTTCCAGTCCTAACTTCACCTAAAACGCGTAGGAGTCTGAAAAACGGGAAACGTGACAGTAGAGTAACCTGATTCATCAGGGTTTCATAGTTGAAGAATGTGGTAATTCTCATGAAACCCTCTCCTCTTCTATCTCTGCAACCTTTTGTCCTATACTCAGGTGGACTATGAGTAATCCAAAACTGTTAAACGAGCCAGAGGACAACTCGGAACTTCTCAGGATGTTCAACGAAGATCAGTCCGATCGTCAACCGCCAGCAGGACAGGCGATCGATTGGTTTATAGTGGGTTCCAGAGATGCAGTACGACTAGCACGAGTAAAGTAGCGGGCGTAGTGTCTACGTCAGTGGGATATATGGGAGGACATTTCGAGCATCCCAGCTATCTCGATGTTTTGTCTCGCATTACAGGTCACGCAGAGGTTTGCCAGGTGGAATATGACCCGTCGCGCGTCAGCTATGACGAATTGCTGGCACTCTTTTGGCAGATCCACGATCCCACCAGCCTCAATCGCCAGGATGCAGCCCGGGGAGAACATATCGATCGGTCATTTTCTACCACACCCTTGACCAAGCGACGCGATCGCTCGATAGTCCAAAGAGCGTCTCGATCGCTCCGGCGAGTACAACAAGCCGGTTGTGACTCAGATTGAGCCTGCGTCCCCATACTGGTTAGCCTCCGAAGAACACCAGCAATATTTGGAGAAGAAACAGCGACGGCAGACTCACAGCAATCAGCCGATCGTTTCCCCGTAGATCATGCAGCCCCTTGTCGGATAATGAATAGGGAAAAACGGAGCGTTACAACAGGGGATGAAATGACCCAGGCGAAACAGGGCAGTGACTTGCAGCTATACGATTGTTTTCAGCAAACTAAACGGCAGCGAGTCAGCGACGGGGCGATCGTGCCCATTCTGGAGGGATGTAGTTCTGCCGCTCGAATCCTGGTGCTACTGTGGTCGCAGTTGGGGGATTTTGACAATCTTGAATATGCCTGGTGGTTGCAGCGGGAGGCAAAATCACTTCGAGAGGCAGGCATTGCCATTCGTGCCGTAGGAATTGGCGATCGAGGCTCAGGAGAACAGTTTTGCGCCTACACAGGCTTCCCTGCGGATTGCCTTTTTGTTGATCCGAAAGCCGAACTGCATCAGCAGCTTGACCTCTACCAGGGACTATTGCTGAAGTTACCCCTGCTCTCACCCGGACAAAATGCCTGGCTAAACCTGCTCTTAATGTGCGCCGGAATTGGCAGTCCAGGAACGCTCTCCGAAGTCTTTCGCGGCTATCGAGGCGACCGGAAAGCTCCTCAACTGATTGCGGATGAGGAAACGGTGAAAGCACCCCCACTTCCGCCCCTGAAAGGTTCCTCGTTTCGATGGGCAGGCGGCAAAGGGTATCAGCGTCCGTTTGAACTGGCGACGCTACGTCTGCGAAACATGGGCGAAGTGTTGAGTCACTGGAAAACCTATGTACCCGACTCTGCTTATCTGACGCAGCGCGGCGCAACATTTCTGTTTGATGCTGAGGGTCAGTTGTTGTACGAACACCGCGATCGTGCCATTCTGGGTTTTGCTGAAGATAAGAGCAAACCGCTGTCATTTCTCACCGTGCGATCGGATTAACGAACGGTACAACGGCAGATAGCATTCCAATTCAGCCTTCTACGGCTTTGGGGCGAGGCAATTCCTCCAATCAACAGGAATTCAGCGGGGTCAGGACTTTGACATCTGCTCTAGCAGTCCTTTCAAGGCAGCATCCTGCCGTTCTTGCATTGCCTGGCACACTCGCTGCCACAGGATCTGATCCTGAATGTGAATGCCCATTGCTTCAGTCGCCTCTTTCGCATCCTCCGGTTTACCCTCGGCAATCAAGGTCAGCAGAAATTGGATCGCCTCTGGCTGCCGCAGTGTAGAGATAGCGAGAATTCCTGTTTTGCGAAGCTGCGGATCTCGAATGCCCTGCCACCAATCCCGCAGAATCAGAAAGGCTTCGTTTAATTGCGACTCAGACAAGGCTAACACTGCAGCTTCTGCCTGGTCTGCCTCTGCTAATGCCATTGCGGTACGAGCATAAAGGACATCCTCGACCAGAGGGAGGGACTGCTGGGGTGCCAGTTGCAGCAGGGCAAGTAAACATTCTGATAGCACAGGTGAGGTGTCGCCGACTTTGACCCGCAATCGCAAAAGCGGTACTCCCTGATCATTGGCGCTATAGGCAATTGCTCGTGCTGCCCCAATTCGAGCCTCTGGTTCTGGATCTGCCAGTAGATCGCCTAACTCGACTATCACTTGAGGATAATTCATTCGCACCAGCCCTAATGCACAGGTGCCGCGCAGTCGAGGAGCCGTGTCCGTCGTGCCACCCCAGATGGGTTCTGGCTGAACGTGCCGAATGCCTTTGAGGAACAGCGTTTCGTTGCTGTATTCCAGGCGATACAGTGTATCTGCTATGGCTTGTTTTGCCAGACAACCAGGATCGTTGTCCTTCGGTTTAATCAGGAAACGATCAAAAGCATCCACGAGATCGGGAATAAAAGCATACAGTTCCGCTTGAGCCACGATGCCAGCCGCTTGAGCAGCAGCAACTGAATATTTGCTGCTCAGAACTTGTTGCAGCACCGCTGAGGCTGTTTCTGAAGTGGGGTCAGGGCGAATCTGGTTCAAACTTGCGGTCAATTCTTCCAGTTTGCGAGACTTTGCCATCGGTGCTTGCCCTCCCGTGATGGATTGAATTGGTTCTGTTGGGTCTGGACAGTTCTGGGGCTTTATGAAATAGTACTATTGTTCACGCAACACCATACAACGATTACATTGCCCCTAGTCATCGCGCTGGGGGTTTTAATGATCCTGAGCGGGCAATCGCTTGCTAAAGTGTGAACGTTACAATCAAGAAGCAGCAATATTATCTATGGCGAGCGGTAGACTCAGAGGGCAATGTGCTTGATATTTTGATGCAACAGCATCGAGATACGAAGGCAGCTAAGCGGTTTTTCTGCAAGCTCCTCAAGCAGCAAGGCTTTGTGCCTCGGGTGCTCGTAAGCGACAAGCTGAAAAGCTACGAAGCTGCCCAAAAGCAGATGCTCAAGAGCGTGGAGCATCGACAGCACAAGGGGTTGAACAATCGAGCAGAGAACTCGCATCAACCGACTCGAGTGCGAGAGCGGCGGATGCGGAAGTTTAAGTCACCGGGGCAAGCCCAACGATTTCTGGCTGCGTTTGGACCGATTCGAGACCACTTCCACCCGAAACAACATCAGCTAACAGCTCATCGCTACTGCGAACAAATGCGTCAACGAATTGAAGATTGGCAAGAGATTGTTGGGTTGAAATCTGCCGCATAATCCTGTGATTCCACCTCACTAGAGACTACCGTGCTTACTCTTAAATTTTTCTGGTTAAGTTGACTGCGAGGATAGAAGAGTCTTTCTGCTGCCAATCTGACCCATAAGTTGACCGGCTCTGTGCCTTTGTATTGATTTGTCGATTGGAAGTAGAAAGACTTTTGTTGCTGGTGTGGCTTGGGCATCGTGACCTGATAGGAGCCTGTCTTAAATAAAGTCTCATCGCAGTCTTGTCCATTGCCCAGTTCTGCAAGCAGTTCTGCTCTTCAACCAGGCGGTAAACAATGACACAATCTACGACCGATCCGAATGCAGTGATCATCGGCGTTGACACGCATAAAGACACGCATGCTGCAGTTGCTATTAATGGCTTAGGTGCACGTCTAGGAGATCGCATCATACCGACTACTCAAGCCGGATATCAACAATTGCTGGAGTGGGCAAAGACATTCGGCGTGTTTGCTGCGTTTGGTGTGGAAGGAACTGGGTCGTATGGCAAGGGTTTAAGCCAGTTCCTGCGTCGTCAAGGACTGAAAGTGGTGGAAGTCAGTCGTCCTTGCCGCCGGGGTCAGCAACGGTTGCAAGGCAAGGATGATCTGCTCGATGCAGAAGATGCCGCTCGCCAAGTGTTGGCTGGACAAGCTACAGCAACTCCGAAATCGAGCGAAGGTGGAGTGGAAATGATTCGGATTCTCAAAGCAGCACGAGATACGGCAGTCAAAGCCCAAACTCAAGTGATAGTGGCACTCAAAGTGATCATCGTCACAGCCGATGCAGCGTTACGGGCACAGTTGGAATCTTTGTCCACCCCCCAGTTGGTCAAAGCCTGTGCACAACTCGAAGTTGGGACACTCGATACACCGATGGCAACGATGCGCTATGCCCTCGCTGCAATGGCAAAACGCTGGACACAGTTACATGACGAGATTGAAACGCACACCCAGCATCTCACGACCCTCGCCCAAGCAGCAGCTCCTGAATTAGTGCAAGCGTTTGGCATTGGAACGGATACGGCTGCTGAGATGCTGATCACCTTTGGGGATAATGCGGAGCGTGTGCATTCTGAAGCCGCCTTTGCCAAGATGTGCGGCGTCTGTCCAATTCCAGCGTCTTCCGGCAAAACGCAGCGCCATCGCCTCAACCGAGGCGGAAACCGTCAGGCGAATGCCGCGCTATTTCGCGTGGTCATTGTGCGAATGCGATGGCATCAGCCGACCCAGGACTACGTTGCCCGTCGGATAGCACAAGGGTTGTCGAAACGAGAGATTATTCGGTGTCTCAAACGTTATGTCGCAAGAGAGATTTATCACATTATTCGCAAAAGCACTCCCCTCCCCAAGTGCCTGACGTGATGCATTCTTAGAGTACAAAAAGGACTTGACATCTATAGGAGCATCAGTACCCGACCAGTGGCAAACCTACGAGTTTGTGCAGATTGCGAAGGGACAGGCAGCTTGGGAAACGGATCTGGCGATGCGGGCAAACCGCCTGCTGATTTGTGATACTGACCCGCTGGCAACCCACGTCTGACATCGCCGCTACCGAGGAACTTATTGCCCAGCCGTTGAACGGATTGCTGAGCGTTGTCACTATGACCTGTACATTCTGACTGCTCCTGATTTTGCCTTTGTGCAGGACGGGACGCGCGAGGGTGAAGAGATTCGGCTGGAGATGCACCAGTGGTTTATTGAGGTACTGAACCAGAAAAGCAAGCCGTACATCACCGTGCAGGGAAAACATGAGCAGCGAATGGCAGAGGCGATCGCAGCGATTGATGCTTTGCTTGTATTTCCGCCTTTAGCCGCCTGAAGTAGGGATTTCACTGTTCTCCTTCCCTGCAGGGGACTTTGCGGGCGGTATTTCGGCTGGAGGAAGGACAGACTCCTGTTCGCCCCGTTGATTGCTGCAAAACTTCGAGGCGTCCTGCCTAATTGAAACCAAAATTTACAGCAAAATTGATTCAAAAAATCAGGAATTGGTTAGGGTATGGGTGATGTCTCTCTATATGAAATAGAAATTCTCAAGGAGGTGGAGGATGACTGTATTCGTAGCCGATCGCGTCACGGCAAAGACACTCACGCTTCAATCGCAAGCCACAGTGAGTCTCGTTCACTCCTGCACCATTTCGGCAAGATGATTCGAACTCTTCTGTGAACCTTGCACTGTACAAGTTATCACAGAAAGGAAATCCAATGAATTTAGAACAATTAGGCTGGAGCGATCGTTATGCTTGCAGCTTTAGATCTTACTACGACCAAGGATTTGCGGTCGGTCGAGTTGCTGTTGAACATCGTAATTCTTACTTGCTTTACACTGAGCAGGGGGAGCAACTGGCAGCAGTTTCTGGTAAGCTCAGGCATCAAACGACTGGCATTCAGGACTTCCCAGCCGTTGGAGACTGGGTGGTGATTCAGTCCAGTTCGATAGACCATCGCGCCACAATTCACGCAATCTTGCCACGCAAGAGCAAATTTTCTCGCAACGTTGCAGGTAGTACGACTGAGGAACAGGTGATTGCTGCCAATGTCGATACCGTATTTCTCGTTTCTGGGTTGGATGGTGATTTGAATCCGAGACGGATCGAACGCTATTTGATTCTGGCATGGGAAAGCGGTGCCAGCCCGGTGATTGTATTGAACAAGGTAGATCTCTGTTTGCACGTTGAACGACGACTGGCAGAGATAGAAGCGATTGCCATTGGTGTTCCAGTTATTGCTTTGAGTGCCACACAAAAACAGGGAATGGATGCGCTCCAATCCTACCTACAAGCCGGAAAAACGATCGCCCTGCTGGGGTCATCGGGTGTGGGTAAATCCACGATTGCAAATCAATTGAACAGTGAGCCACTACAGACAGTTCAGGCAGTTCGGCGAAGAGACGATCGCGGTAGACATACCACCACGCATCGACAATTAATTCTGCTCCCTTCGGGTGCATTAATGATTGACACACCGGGAATGCGTGAAATTCAAGTATGGTCAGGTGCTGAGGGATTGACAGAAACATTTCCAGAGATTGAAACATTGGCGCAGCAGTGTCATTTTCGAGATTGCCAGCACCAACAGGAACCCGGCTGTGCCATTCAACAGGCACTCGCTGACGGACATCTCGACCAAGGACGGTTCCTGAACTATCAAAAGTTGCAGCGAGAACTATACTATCTGGCTCGCAAGCAAGACCAACGAGCAACTCTGGCAGAGAAGGAGCGGTGGAAGAAAATTCATAAATCGCTCCGCAACCACCCCAAATACCGGGAATGATGGTTCGCTTAATACTCTATGGATTTAATCCATTATCACACCCAAACTACTCGTGGAAACCAACTTGGCATATTTTACCAGTACGCCTCGTGTACACAGTGCAAGGTACTCATGAACACCGAATGGCAAAGGCGATCGCTGCGATTAATGCTTTGCTCCAGCTTCCGCCTTTAGATGCCTTCTGAATCCTGCGAGTACAGTACTCTGGTATACTCTGCCCCATGGAGTTGACCTAAAAGCTAACGCGACCTGTCGTAATCAACTGAAATCTTGCAAGCAACGATACAACTGACAGAAACAGTGTCCCTCAGGGGGTGACAGCGAGGCAGAAAGGTAAGGCTGGTAGCAGACAGAGACGATCTGAAGCCGAAAAAATAGGGTGAATCCGAAGAATCACCCTCAATTTCAAAAAATGTTGCCTTCATTTTATCAGGCTTGTCTACAAACGCAACTGAGTTCAATTCAATTCATAACCCTGCAAATGCTGGTCGCCCTGCTGCAACGGGAACGTTGCGTGAGCATCGAGCGGTTAGCCACCTTATTTGCTCAACCCATTCAGTTTGAAAGTCGGCGGCGGAATCTTCAACGGTTTCTGCAACTTCCCCAGTTGAATATCAAAACCTTGTGGTTTCCGATCCTCAAATATTGGCTCAAGCAACAGTTTCATCGAGGGCAACGGCTATCGCTGGTGATTGACCGGACTCAGTGGAAACATCATAATCTGCTGATGGTCAGCGTCGTTTACAAGAAGCGAGCTATCCCACTGTTCTGGGATTGCCTCGACCATTGCGGCTCAAGTTCGCTCTTCGAGCAACAAACCGTTCTGCGGCCGGTGTTGAGTTTGATGCAGCGCTATCGCTGTATTGTGCTGGGAGACCGGGAGTTCCACAGCGTTGCGCTTGCCGATTGGTTGCGTCAACAACGGGTCGGATTCGTCCTGCGCTTACCCAAAAGCACGACGGTCAAGTCCCAACTCAGACGCTAAATGGTTGTGTCGCAAAAACGGGTCAATGGTAGGGTAGACAAGCCAGTTGTGTCGCAAAAACTTATTAGGGACAAACGATTGGTATCGTCTGCATTCCCTTAAGCAGCAATTCCAAAGATTACTTCAATAAACTTCGATTGAGAGATACTATCCCCTTGGTTAATTCCATTCACTTGTCCTTTGCGAATCATATTCATCGCTTCAATGCCACTCAAGGTTCTTCTGGCACTATTAAACGACTTAAATCCCATCATCGGCTTCACGATATGCTTAATGTTCCGATGATCTTGCTCAACTACATTGTTTAAATACTTGCTCTGCCTTAAGTCGGTCTCTTTTTCAATCGTTCCATCTTTTTGAAGTGCCTCCATTGCCACTGGATAAGCTGCATTCTTGTCCACATTAATGACTCGTGGAGACCCAGTGTGCTGTGCTTTAAGCACTTTACGGAAAAATTGTGCCGCTGCCTTGCCATCTCGTTTGGCACTCAACATGAAGTCCAGAGTATTCCCCTCCGAATCGACAGCACGATACAGATATTTCCACACTCCCCTGACTTTGATATACGTCTCGTCCACGCGCCACGAGTCGTTTGTCGGCTTCAAGTGAGGTCGAATGCGTTTGTCCAGTTCTGGGGCTCTAACAATGGTAAGGTGACTGCCGAAGCTTCAATATGAGTCAAGTAAGCCAGGCTCTGAGGGGAGGGGATGATCGCTCCTCTTGACTCTCCAGCCTACTAGAGAGTTTAGAATGAAAGCATGGCATTAGTGAGGTAGCTATGCTAGCCCAAGAACAGTTACAACGGATTGGTTCAGTTGCGAAAGAGAGCGGACTGCCAATCAAAACGATTCGCTATTACGATGAGTTAGGGTTGCTCAAAACTTTTGGCAGAACAGAAGGCAACTATCGACTGTTCAACTCAGATGTATTTGGTCGTTTGCGGTTTATCAAACGCGCTCAAAGTTTAGGGTTAAACCTGTTAGAGATCAAAGAATTTCTAGAAGTGCATGATCAAGGTGATTTACCGTGCGATCACATCAAAGTGAAACTAGAAGATAAGCTCTCACAAATTGAGCAGCAAATCCAGCAATTACAGATTCTGAAGCAGGAGTTGAACGGGCTTCTATCTGGTTGGGAAGCTATTCCTGAGCATCCTGAAGAAACAATCTGTCCGATTATTGAACGAGCATAAAAACTCTTTGAGTTTAATAATTTTTCAGCCTATGCGTTATAAAAACATAGGCTATTCTTGTTGGTGTTATTTTGAAATCATATTTAGAATAAGCAAGCCGTGTTTTTGTTTAATTTTGATTCTTTTTTGATTGCTTCTATTGACTCTCCAGCCAACTAGAGAATTTACGCTAATCCTAGTTGGAAAACTTCGATTGATTGGAGGTCTGCCATGAGAAGTTATCTTGAATCATTCAATGGTTACGCAGAGAAAAAGGAGCCATCACAACTCTCAGATGGGTTTAGACCCCAGTTTGAGGGAGTTAGCGATTGGTTCAATCACACCGTTAACGCGATCGCCCATGC
>NZ_JACJOR010000265.1:0-15043 GCF_014695615.1 Leptolyngbya sp. FACHB-711 | reverse complement strand
TCGGCTTGAGTATAAGGATTAACCCCATAGGTTGTTACTAACAACTTTTGAGTACGCGGGTTAATCTCAAACTCCGTCCAACCATAAGTATGAGCCGCAATATACTGACCTTGGAGCAGTTGAGCATTAATGCCTGAGCCTTCCAAGCCGATCGGATCATTGCCTAATGCTGTAATTCGAGTATCCAATACTTCTCGGACGAACTGATCTTTGGCAGCGCGATCGCTCAATCCAAGATATTGAGCTTGAGACTTGCCTTGAGTTGCCAGCAGACTCGGCGGTGTAAAGGCAACGGTTGCCGTTCCAAACGGAGCAGCAAAGGTTTGATTAAACGGCGCAGGTAAGAATGGAACAGTGAGTTGAATGCCAACCGGACTAGTCATCACATCCACTACCCCCGTCGGAATTTGTGGCTGACCGAATCCTTCTTGATAAGTGACGTTGTTAACTACATTGCCATGAAAATCTCCAGTGACAAATACAACATTCTCAATGTTGTTCTGCTGAATGAAACGCAGTAAATCAGCTCGCTCTGCGGCAAATCCTTCCCAGCGTTCTCCTAAAGTTGGTATGCCAAAATTTTGAATTGGTACGCTTGACATGACGAACTTCCAGGTCGTACCGGCTTTTTGAGCAGCTAATAAATCAGCTTTAAACTGCTGTAGCTGTGCTGCTCCCAGCATGGTGCGTCCAGGCTGAAAGGCGTTTTGCAAATACTGATTGACAGCATCAGGAGAAGCCGTTTCAGCCAAAAACGGTAGCGGTGCATCGCGGAACGATCGCACATCTAGGACAAAGGACGCAGCATCTCGCCCAAATTGGTTAAAGCGATATAGCTTTTGCTCATTGGATGTTCGAGGATCTGCCGTATTGCCATAAAACTCATCACGCAATGGTTTATAGTCTTGAAAGGCGCGCAGAGCTGCATCAAATACAGGCGTGTCGTTGACAAACCCTTCTGTCGCTGTACCAAAAATGCCTTGCTTCTGAGGCGATCGCGCTGGCGTCGCTCCACCAGCAAAGTCATTGGTAATTTCGTGATCGTCCCAAGTCGCATAGGTAGGCGTTGATGCTCTCAAATCAGCCCAGAAATTGCGTCCAAAGCGATCGCTATAGATCTCAGCATGTTTGATACGAAACTGTTCTAGAGTCTTTGCCTGTGTGACTCCAGGTAAAGCTGGAGATTCGCTATCTGCTTCTAGCGTATCGCCCACCTGCATAAAAAAATCTAAGTTACGTTCATCTGCGTTGCTAATTGAAGCATAGGGACTCAGTTCACCTTGCCAATCCCCCGAAACTCCAAATCGTAACCCCTGATAAAATCGTTGTGGGGCAGGCGTTCGAAAGCGACCAACTGTTGCCTGTCCAGTCGGGTCGGTCGCGCGGTAGTAATACTGTGTAGCAGGTTCCAACCCTTTAATCTGCACTTTAACGGGAATGGCTGGATCACTCACCTGTCGTCTTGCCTTGCCGAAAATTGACTTGAAACCAGCATCAGTAGCGTATTCAAACAGGACTCTACCAGGAGTGGTGCTGCGAGTCCAAAGCACTGTGGAAGTTTGAGTTGTGTCGCCGCTAGCCACACCATTTACGAGAGTTCCAGCCATAGAGTATTGAAAAGAATTACTTCTAAGCAGGTATCGCTAACTAGTTGAAAGAAGGGAGCTGAGGCTATACGCCTAGGCAGAGAATATACTCTTTTCAACCCCAAATTCTATCTTCAATAAAGCACCAACTTAGTTTGCTTAGTCGTTTTATCACAGTTAACCTTGCCTTCCATCATTTTCTATTTGAATTTAAGATTCTGTTTACATCAGGACTTACGATCCTTCAAGCTGCTTAACAAAAAAAAGGAGCAGGGAAGATATCTTTATGAATAAAGAGGCGAGATTGAATACTCAGCTTTGATAATTTCTTTGTCAACAGCAGTTCTCCAGAATGATAGCCAATTTACCCTTTATTACACCAGACTGTTAAGCGCGATCGGCTAGAGTTGAGAAGTTACTGGCAGTCGGTGAATGTCGCCGTTAGGCACAAGAAACACATCTGTTAGGAAGATCAGTAGGGAAACTTGCTTACCAAAGCTATTGCTTCAACTTCTTTTTCTTCGCTTATTTCTCCCCTTCGCTACTCTAATTGCCCTTGACTCTAGTTGGAGTTCTGGGATTTCCCTTAATTGAGCATCATCCAGGTTGTATTGTTCACAAACGAGGCTCAGGCGAATACCTGGACTCGTCACAGGATTCACGGAATGGGTCAAATCTCCCTGAAAAAATAGCAGGGTGTTTGGTTGGGGGCGAATCTGTCCAATTTGGCGTTTGTGTGATCGCAGCACCAGTTCCCCTCCGTCTAAATCTGTGGGTACCTCGACATAAAGAACGCTGACTACAACAGGAGGGGCGATCGTTTCGCAGTAGGAGCGCAGGGAGCGATCAATGTGGGGGTCTACCCGAGACCCTAGTTCGAGTAGTAGGGGGTTGAGGTAAAAAGCATTGCACTCTTGTTGCACTACCCGATTCAGGTAGAGCTTGAGATAAGGGAAACGCTGCTTGACCTCCATTAGATGAGACCGCCGAAATACTATAGAAAACCCCTTCGTCCCTACAAAATCACGATTTAGATTATTTACGGCAAAGTAGGGACAAGCTAATATTTGTCCTTGCAACTCACTCAGGTAAGTTTGAGAAAACGCTTGGGGATACTGATGATAGTAGGACAAGGGAAGAAGTTATGCTTTGAGTTGAGCCATCAACATTCTACCTACTTATCTCCCTAGATCTACTAAGCAAAGCAAACTACAATACAACACCTCAGTTAGTTACTCTTTCAGACTCAGTCCGTGCCTAACACATTCTCTGAGGAGGACGAGATCAGGTAGTCACTTAATCTGTTTCATTAGATACAGCCGTTGCCCGCGATGGAAATGCTGCTTCAGCCAATATTTGAGGATGGGCAACCACAGAGTTTTGAGATTCAACTGCGGCAGTTGTAGAAATCGTTAGTTGTAGAAATCGTTGGAGATTCCGGCGGCGACTTTCAAATTGAATCGGTTGAGCAAACAAGGTGGCTAACCGCTCGATGCTCACACAGCGTTCCTGTTGTAACAGGGCAACCAACATTTTCAAAGTGATGAATTGGATTGAACTCAGTTGCGCTTGCAGACAAACCTGATAAATGGAAGCAACATTTTTTGATTCTGGGGTGAGTCTTCGGATTTACCCTATTTTTTCGGCCGCAAAGCGTCGTTTCTCTCTGCTATCAGCCTTACCTCTCTGCCTTGCTGTCACCCCATCAGGCCAGGTAGTCAAAGCGTAGATTGCTGAATCCTTCCCCGCGTCCGGTTTGCTTGCGGATTCCCAACCAGGTAATCACGCTGCCGTTATGCCAGCGGGTGCGCTGAAAGGTCTGCATCACGCGAATACCCGCACGGGGGACTTCTTCTTCGTGGAGAAAATAGGCGGCATTGACGGCTCGCCCCTCGCCCAGTAAGGCAGTTCGCGGACGAATCTTTTCAACCATCGAGGCTGGATTGCGGGCAACAATGCGCGGTAAGGCAGATCGCTGAAGCTGAATTTGCCGATTGTCTCCCGGAACCTGCACGGGGATAAAGGGAATCCAGTTTTCCGGCACATTATTGGACATCACCGTATAGCGAACCGGGGCAGCCGCAGGGGGTGGTTCTGGTGCAGGCGTGGCGTTTAGCAGACGATCGTAAAAGCGAGCCAGATCGATCGCCGCTTCGTGACCGGGGCGACTGCGCCCATGCGGGAGGGGAACACGTGTTTCGATACCCCAGACCATGTTTGCCATCTCATCACGAATCAGCAGCACATCCTCGATCGGATCGCTTTCCTGAATTTTAGGAACTGTGGGCAGCAGCACAAACCGCATATCCGCCTGCAAATCTTCTGTGCCGCTAATTGCCATCGTATACAGATTCCATCGCTGCCAATCTTCATCGGCTCCGCGTCCGGCAGCTTCGATCCAGGTGCGCTCGCCAAAAACATTCGTGACGGCTAAACCCTTGATGCGCGTGGTTGTTCCAATCGGCAGCGTCAGCGGAAACAGAAACCAGTCGTTGGCATAGACCAAACCAAACTCCATGAGCATCAACTTAGAGAGATCCTTTGTGCCAGGGCTGAGGTCGCCGAAGTTGGTGCGGGAGTCTTCAAACGTCCACCAGCGCGTGTTGGGCATTCCTTCAAAGCTGAGCGGAACCGGAATAAAGGATTGGGTAGGCGGGGGAAGTGTCTCTGGTGCTGAGTCAGGAGCGGTCGGTTCCAGCGTGGCGCGATCGGGATCGATGTCCAGGTTATACCAGTCGAGTCGCCCGTGATAGTACTCTTCTGCCTGCATTACTGGGCGATCGGTTTCATCGGGGGCAGAGATGGCAAATTGATATTCTAAATATTCTGGCTTCCAGGCATCGCTGCCATTTGCATCTGGCTCAGGATCGGGCTGGTAATACAGGGCTTCAAACCAGGTGACAAATCGGGTTGCCAGATCGTTCACTGCGGCATGGTCGGCGGCGGAGATGGTTGTGCCGTCGTGAGCAGATCCGCCTGCTTTGAGATGCTGGTAGAGCTGATAGCCGTCCATCGCGCGTCCAGCAACAGCGGCAACGTGCTGCCAGGCTTCGAAATCGGCACAGACGGCTGCATTGGATCGATCGCTGGGGTCAGGTAGGGCGATCGGATAACGGTCGAGAAATTCCTGCCGAAAATTGCCGATTCGCTGCATTAGTTTGAGCCACTGTCGTCCCATCAGCAAACGCAGATCGAGGGCGATAAACTGTCCCTCCCGCTCAAAGGAAATCGTGCGCCGCTCCACCTGTGCTTCCAGCGGAATGTCGGTGTTGAAGGGCTGCGTCGAATGATCGCCTGCTTGAAACGCATCGAGACGTGCAGTGCTGAGGTGAATTTTGGCAAAAACGGGTGAACCGGCATCATCGCCCTTAAACTCGCCCATTTGCCACTGCTTCGTCAGCATCCACAGCGGGTCACGCACAGCGGCTTTGAGTGCCTCGTTGAAGTCATGGGTTCGGGGTCGCCCTTCCAGCCGATTCCACAAAGTAATGGTGGGAAAGCGACGCACCCGCATTGCCTGACGGATGTCGGTAATGGTAGGTTCAGGCATTATTCTTCCCTCGTTTGAAGATTAATTCGGTCATAAACCTGATTTGCCACGGCGTAATTGAGCGCGATCGTGATCGGATTGAACGTGACCGCCGTAATCGTTGCGGGTAAAAAGCGGGCATAATCAGTGCTGGCAATCTGATCGGGTTCGATCGCCCGCCGTTTGGCAAGCTCGATCGTTTCGTGCAGCGTATCGACTAAATCTGTCCATTCCCAGCGTCCGTTAATTTGTGGCGGTGTGACCAGCAGCATCACCTGCGGCGGTTCGGCACTGGGGCGATTGAAGTGAAAGGCAACGCTGGTCGTTTCCTCAGTCGTGGGAATAATCTCTGTCCATTCATCCAGCAACAAACCGCATTGGGGCAGGGTGCGATCGAAGGGGACGGCGAAATGTGCCGTGTATAGCAGCTTATCGGTATCAAACTTCAGATCCGGCGGGTAGGGCAGAGCCAGCCAGCGATCGTCCTTTTGGTAGGGCAATTGCAGCGGATGCAGAAGCAGTTCCCGATTCACAAACGCCTCGCTCAGCATCGTTGCCGTTTCCCAGTGCTGCATCATCGATCGCACACGGGCAACGCCGTACAGCCATTCATCAACAGGGAAGTCGAGGTTGAGCGTGGCGGTCAGATAGGTGAGCAGCGTGTTTTTGTCGGTGTATGCCTTCTGGAGTTCGTCTGCCTGCGCTGGACCGAGCTGAAACTCTGGAACTACCTGGAAGTCATCCCCCAGCAGCAAATGCGCCGCCTCGGTAAACGCAGACTCTCGATTGCGGGCAGTGGTTGCCGTGCCGTATGCGGTCAGGCGATCGCTAATTTTTGCCAACCGCGCCTCGATATCCGTAACGATATTTTGAGCATTCGTGAGCAAATCGCCGCTGAACCGTACAATTTCATCTCCATCCGGGTCAAGCTCCAGCCGCACAAAATCGAAATCTGTCAGATTGGTGCTGGTGCTTTCAATGTCTGCTAGCAGCGTTGCCAGATTGGGCGTTGATGTTTCCCGCAGGGCAGCGAACTGATTGCGTTTAGCAATAAACTGGGCGCGTCGATCGATCACGATTGCCCGATAGTCAGCAGGATTGGCGGGCAGGGGGTCGGTGAGAACGATCGCAACCTTAGCTTCGATATTCGCCAGCAAGGCAAAGCGATCGTCGTCGGTGGTTGCAGCGGGGAGGGCATCGTATTGCGTCAGCAAGGTATCGAAGGCATCGAGCTTATCCTGCCAGCGATTCAGCAAGTCTTCAATTTTGGTAATCAGGGCGCGGTAGCGCAGGCGTTTCCAGTCCAGGGCAAAGCCATAGCCCGTTTGCGGCAAGCCAAATTGGTTTAGAGCACCGGCAGATTCGATGAAGCGATTCAGGCGATCGTCTATGTTGCTAATCAGCGCAGTGCGGTTGGCGATCGGGTCGCTGAGCAAAGCAGTGAGTTCGCTTATGAGAGTTCGCAGGGGCTGAACGGGATTCCCTGAAGCAGTGAGGCGATCGCGCACATGGTTGAGCCGCTCCGTCCGGTATTCGGGCAGGGGTTGAGTCTTCGAGTCGGCTTCATTGGGGAGAATTAGATCGGCAGCATTGAGCGATCGTGCCCCCAGAAGCAGCCCTCGCAGTTCAGACATCAGAGCTGCCAGTTCAAAGAAAGCGAAGCGGGGGGCAATGCGCTGGGTATAAAGAATCGTGATCGGGGTGTCGGGTCGCTTTCCGGCACTGACGGATTTCACGATCTGATCGTCCAAAGCAGTCCTTCCCTGCTCGCCATCTAGATTCAGCAAATACAGCAGATCGATCGGCTGTAGCCCCAGCTCTGCCTGCGTCACAATTTGCTGTCCAGTCGTTCCGTCCGCATCGACGTAAGACACCCTCACGCCAACTCGATCGGGTGGAGGCAGCAACGGGGCTAACCAGTGGTTGATCGCTGGCTCTGCACTGGCGCGAGGCGTAACTGCCAGACCAATCGGAGAATCGGTGGGCAACAGTCCGGGTTGCAGGTGGAGTCCGACGCGATGGGTCAATCCCTTGCCGCTGCGGGGTGTTTGAACCACATCGGGAATGGGCGGCAGATCGCCACTCGCAAACGCATCCACCGAAGCCGCAGCGCGATCGTAGTTGCCCTGCACCACCTGATGAATTCCCTCGGCGATGCCCAGATCGGCGACAGCATCGTGGGTATCGAGCAAGCGACGCACTTCGGCGTTGATCGCGTTTTGCTGGGCTGGTTCTGCGGGAGGCAGCCAGTTTTTGCCAAAAGGATAGGTGGCATTGCCCGTAGACTGAATATGCTCCACCAGAGCCACGCCATCAATCACGTTACGGGCTTCGATCGCTTCGATCGATTCTTGAGTATCGGCAGCACTATCCTCGACGGGGCGGGCAGTGTCGCGAATGCGATCGGCAACTAGGGGAAAGGCTTTTCGCAGCTTAAAGATAAACTGATCGACCTCGGCTTCCTCGTAGCGATCGTGCAGCCCGCGTTCAAACTGATAGCCCAGGAGTGCAGCCAGACTTTGCCCGCTGTGCATTCCTTCAACGATCGCCATTGCCCGCCGCACCCGTTCCGAAGAAAGGTTAACAGCAAACACGCCTGGATCTTCCGGGGTGGCATTGCGAGCATAGCCGTTTCGCAGCACTGCCGCCGTCACTGCATGGTTGGGAGAAGGCGCATGGACATAGCCCAGGTTATCGGCATCTCGCACCAGGGGCACATCCCCCTCGCGGTTAAAGACTTTCGCTAACTCAGGATCTCTCAGCGATACCGGAGTTTGCGCCTTATTTTTCGGACGCACCGCTTCCAGCCAGCCAAACGCCCCCAGATACAGCCCCGATCGCGCCTGTTCTTCCTCATCCACGCCAACATAGCGCATTACGGCAAGCTGATACTGCACCAATCCTTGCAGCCAGGCATCCAGCCGGTAGGTGCAGGTATCCAGGTGTTCCACAAAGGCGCGTTCGAGCTGAGCGGTAGACAAATTCTGTAATCGCTCCAGGGCAAGGATCTGTTCCTGCAAGCGGGCAGCATCATCGGCGGTAGACAGGATAGAGGTAATGTAGTCTGCGACGGTTTGACCTGCGGGACGGTCAGGAATATTCGCAATGTTGTCATAGAGAAGCTTGTAGCGGCTTTCGCTGCTTTCCGTTCCGGCTGCGATGTGGATAAAATTGGCTTCGCGGCGAATCTGCTGGAGTTGAGGCTGCGATAGATTGCCCGCCGTGAGGTTCAGCCGCAGGGCAGTGTCGTAATAGCCAAGCGTCAGCGCGTGTTTCAGCATCAGGTACAGCAGCGATGTAGGCTTTTCGTCTAATCCGGCTTGCTGACGAATCGTTTCGAGCGACGTGCGGGCAGCATCGATGAGCCACTGAATGTAGTTGCGTTTATCAGCGGTGTAGGCACGAATTCCTTCTGTTTCAGAAAGCGGCAGATCGTGGATCAGGTTCTCTGGATTGACCGCGTAGGGTTTGGCGAAAAAATACTTGTCCAGCAGATCGGGACGACCCAATCGATCGGGGTCATAGCCGTGGTCGCGCAGAATTTGGGTTCCCTGCATGAGTAGCGATAGCGTGACCAAAAGCTGATCGAGCCAGCCCTGCAAGTTGAAGGTGTTGATTACCTGCGCCAGGCTTTCCGCATACCGCTGGTCAAACTCAACCGACGTGGGATGCAGACCCAGCACATCCAGCAAAATCTGATGCGGATCGCCCGATTTGCCTACATAAGACACGCGATCGCGCAATGTGCCCCACACGCCATAGGCCCGCATCAGCACTTCGTAGAGCTTGGCAAGTCCTGGTGAGCCGCTGCTGCCAACACTTGCAAATAACGCCGCGCTGAAGCCTTCCTGCCGCGACCAGTTCATCCGGCTATAAACCGTAGCAGGCAAAATGCCATAGGGCTGCTGACCCATCCGAATCGCGCTTAGCATTCCCCGTCCGCTGACAAACCGCGTGAAAAACTGCCGCACAAATTCGATCGATCGATCGTCAAACACCTGCGCCAGCATCGTATCCATAAAGTAGCCCAGGGTTGCCGGAAACAAAGCCAGATTCATTGCCTGAGCATCGCGCACATCAGTCTGGTTTGCCCCCTGCACCTGCTGAAGCAAGGTTAGATCAATCCCTAGCAGCTCTGCCCACCACTGGCCATCGGCGCGATCGTACCAGTCGTCATTTCGCTCAAATAATCGTTTACTTTTGGTGAGGGTCTCATAGCTCGCATCCGCGTCCGCTGTGCTGGAAAAGCCAGACCCTTGCTCATCGGTATTGTTCGTCGGAGTGCCCTGCCGAATCAAACTGAGACCGCCCCGGCTGTAGTGATGGCTTCGCAATAGCTGCTCAAAAATTTGCTTGCTGTTTGTTTCGTCCGAGCTGAGCCGCACCCCCAGCACCAGCAGCTTATCAAAGCCCGCTGCATATTGCGCCTGGCTCAAGTTGACCCGAAATCCCATGCCAACCCGCACCGCTTCCTCAAAGTCCACCATCCAGCGCATTGCAGAACTGACGGCAATATCGTCTCCTTCCTGGCGAATCTGGTCGTCCTCGGCTGCCAGCGGGTCGGGTCCAACAATCAGCGGCGAGGGAATCGGGTTGCCCAGAGCTTGCAGCGTCAGGCTGTTGCCGCTGTAGCCCATGAGAACCAGGCGATCGGGCAACACAGAAACCTGCGGGGCACGCGACCAGGCGCGGCGTTTGGTCTGGGTGGCTTCGTCAGATTCAAAAGCGATCGTTGTGACGATCACGGCGGTTTCAGCGCGATCAGGAGAACCTGCGGGCGGCGGATCGTCCAGGTTAAAGGGGCGATAGTCTTTGAGAATGCGCTGTGCCTGCTCCTCGCCGACCGCTTCAGCCAGAAAATTTTGGGCATTTCTCAGCGCAACCGCATCATCATGGGCACGCCAGACCCGTTCCCAAAAGATGGCAGTTTGTTCAGCCATGCTCCCCGTCAGCGGCTCCCCGGTCGGAATCACTAGGACGATCGTTTGGTCATCGCGTTCGGGAATCTGATCCTCGTTGAGGGGACGGTAGTTTTCCACAATCCACAGTGCCCGCCCAGAACCATGACTGCCCACCAAATTGCGCCATGCTGCCCGCCGCAGCGTTTCATCCTTGCCTGCCCGCCAGACCTGCGCCCAATAGCGACGCGCATTGCGAACTTCGGTTTTGCTGAGGGCGGCTTCAAAGGTATCCACCGCGCAATCATCTGGGAAGACCCGCACCCAAAGCTGATACTGAACGCCCGTCCCGCTTTGCACCTGCTTGAAGCGAGTTTCGATTCGCAAAGGCAGCAGCAGTACCGGATATAGGTCGCTGAGCTGCTCCACCCGTTCGCGGGGGTCGCTGAGGACGGCAAACCGATCGAGGGTAGCTTGCAGCGTGGCATCGGTGGTAGCAACCTGTTCGCCGAGGCGATCGATCTGGCGCACGGTCTGGTCGTGCAGCGTTTGCAGTCGTTTTTGCTCGGCGCGATCGGCTTCTCGATCGGGGTCAAAGGTGCGGTCGAGCTGTGCCTGCTGGGTTTCGATTTGTTTTCGCTTCTCTTCGGTGAGGAAGAGGGACTGTTTATCCTGCTCAAGCTGCCGCCGCGACTGCTGCAACTGGCTCCTAAACATTGGAAACTCGGATACCATAGGACGACCTCGCTCAAGCAAAATAATAAGGATGAATCAGGGTGAAGATTCGGAGCGATTATTTCTAGCGATTATTCAGAAGTTTGGCGCGGCAGCATTTCGGCAGCGTGAACCGCGATCATGACCGGAACCTGATACAGGATGTATGCCACTTGCGCTGCATCCATGCCCGCCGACCAGCGCACCGATCGATCGTCCCTTGCTTGCTCCTGGCGAATATCCGTTGGACTGGGGAGAGTTGGCTCAACGCTGAGGGTGGGGCTGCTGCTGGTAATTTGCAGCATATCGCCGGGCTGCACGTTGGGAATCAGGTTTTCCCAGCCCAGATCATTCCAGGTATAGAGTTTGGGGCTGCTGCCGATGTCCAGCCCGAAACGGGGTTCGCCCGGTCGCTCTTTGATCACAAAAAACCAGCCCGGATCATCGTTCTCGGTTCCTTCCGTGCCGCCCAACGCTTCTTCAACGGTGAGATCAAAGCCGATAAAGGTAATATCTGGATTCACCTTTGCCTCGTAGAGCGGCGTTTTAATCACGTCTCGTGACGGGTTTTGGGCATCGCCAATGCCGGAATCTTCCAGCGCACGCGGTTTAGTGCGATCGATCGCGCCGCTATTGGTGCGAATCCATTTCGCTTTGTGGGCATAAATCACTGCATCGGGATATTTCTTGAGCAACTCGCCCCGAATCACTAGCACCACTTCTTCTTCGACTGCACCATCTTCTTCCCGGTGGTCATGCTGACCCAGCTTGGAGGTTCGCAGCCAGCGATGCAGCGGTGGAATGTCTTTTAGCTTTTCGCGCAGGGTTTCGCGATCGCGATTGGTCGCATCCAGATAACCGCTGGGGTCCCAGAACTGGCGGAAGTAGCTGCCGCGCTGATCTGTCACATATTCACGCCACAGCAACTCGCGGGCAAACTCGTGGTTTAAGCCCACCAGGTATGCCTCAATAAATGGCTGATTGCTTTCCAGCAGCGAGATTGTGTTTTGCTCAATGTATTTCAAATTCGGCAAAAAAGACTCTTCCGACGCTTCCACCAGCGGACGATACATCGGCAAATCGATTTCCGGATATGCCATCACTTCCACAAACTGATCGTTTAGGGATTCACTCACCTGGTCGCGAATTCGATCGGGAATTTCGAGCTGCTGACCCACGTAGCGCGGAATCGTAACGCTGGGATTTATCCCTGTCACCAGTCGATCGATCGTTTGATTCAGGTTTAACCGCTGTCGCACCGGTCGTAGAGGCACGCTAACCGTGCGGCTTGCCTGAATAATCGTGTAGGCATCGCGCAGTGCCGCTTTATAGTTCACGGCTTCGCGACTGTCGCTGTTGCCCGCGGTCGGTCGAAACGGATCATTCGGATCGGTAATCACGCGAAAATCTGGGCTTTGGGGCAAATTATCCACCCGATCGGGCGTTTGATTGTCCTCGCGCACACTGACCGACGGAGCCATTAAATCCTGCCATCGCTGCACCAGGGGAATCAGCCAGGCGATCGCCAGAATCACGGGAGCCAGCAAAGCCCCAAACCCTCTCAGCAAAACTGCCAGCACAATCAGCAGCACAATCAGCAAAATCAGGGCTTGCAGCAGCCAGGGAAACCGCCACAGCAAATCTTTAATGATGTCCGGCACAGTGTTATCTGGCGGTTCAAGTGCGTCTGCCAGATCATCCAGCGTTGGTGCGCTATCCAGCGGAGCCTTGGGCGGATTTGCCGTCACTTCTCCCCGATTGACCCGATCGACCAAATTGCCGGGATTGCGCCCGCTGTCGAAGGGCAGGGTTTTCATTAATCGACTGCCGGGACGCAAAATTCGCCGCGCTTCCGTCGAGAACAGCACCTGCGGCACAATGCTGGTTTTCACCTGCTGATAGACCGTAACGCGATCGGCAAGGATACGCGAGCGGACAGGCATGATCAGCGAAAGAGCCAGTTCCCGCTTGGCGGCATTTCTTGCCAGCGGCAGCACCGTTTGCACATACCAACTCCAAGCCGCAAATTTGGCGAGCTGTGCCTGTCGAATCTTGCGGTTTGCCTCCAGCACATCGCCAATCTGTTCCCAGGCAGCATTCATATAGGTTTCCTGGTTGCGCTGCACGACTTCCGTGCCAAAATTGGCAGCAATCCGATGGCGCGGGTCGAGGTTGAGCTGATGCACCCAGTTGTCGTTGGGCGTGACTGCTGTGCCGTCTCGTTCAGTTAAAAGGCGAGGCGTGAGCGAATGCCAGCGTCCATATAGCGGCGGCGTAATCAGCGGGTCGGGATCGGTCTGCGTTTCACCCGGATTGCCTGGGTCAGGAATCGTCGCCTCGTAGGAGCTGTCATTATGCGCTTGCAGGGCAGTTTTCTGCTGATAGTCGTCCGCCAAGTTAATAAATGCTGCCAGATCGCGCTGAAACGCCTGGGGATAGCCCGATCGATCCCAGCGATCGTATAACTCAAACGCTTGCTTCTGATCATCATCCAGCGTCTTAAACGGAACGCGCAGTGCCCCACCCAGCCGCAGCACCCCCTTTAGCTTTGGATCAGTGATGCCGCTGATATTCGAGTCGGGAAACTGAACATCAAACTCGCGTTGACCCACCCGGCTATCGATCGGGCGCGGCTCCAGCAGGCGCACCAGATATTCAAAGTCGCCCACAGTCGAAGTGATAAACGTCCAGCGATAGTAATAAGGAAAGAAATTGGGTTCTGTTTCGCCGCCGCTCGGTTCCCAGGCTCCGTGATTAACGCTGGGCGCACCTGCCGGATCGTGTCCCAGTCCTGCCAATCGGCCCGATTCAAACGAGGGAACCAGAAAGGCATGATAAGTCGTGCTGGCATCCAGCTTGCGCGGACACAAAAGGCGGGAATAGGCGACATCCGGGTTTTGTCGCAGCACCGCTTCCAGTTTCAGCAGTACAGCATCCATGTTGTTGCTGATGATTTCCTGCGCGTTACTCGCCAGATCTTGATTGACGTGGATATGTGCCCAGGCCCAAAGCTGATCGATCGGCGGAAACACAGCTTCGGGCGCATCGACGTTGAGATAAGGCAGAGGACGATCTGTCGTTTGCGCGGCTTCGGTGAACTCATCCTCCTTCAGCACCACCAGCGCGATCCAGGGACGCAGGCGATCGTTGTTTGGCACTTCCGGGGTGTATCGCCAGGGAAAATCTTCGTCGTAGAACGCGATATAGGGCAGATAGTTTGGCTCAAAGTTGGTGATCCAGTGCAGCGGCTCAGTTTTGATAATGGCGCGGCGATCGATTCCGATAATGTCGCCGGGACCAAAGAAAGGCACATTGCGGGGAATCGTTCGGGTGAGTTTTGTGCCATCCAGTCCAGCCCCTTCCAGCGTCAGGACAACCGGAATCGTGGCGCGACTGCCGCTGATGCTGCTGGGATCGATCTGGTTGGCAAGACCCTGCCGCAGCCAGGGAAAGAACGAATAGGAACCGATTTGAGGACTCATCTGCTCACATTTGCCTCATCGAAGGGGATGACGTGCATCGCTTTTGCCTGCTTGGGATTGGCAGCCGCGCGATCGCGCAAATATTCCCGCGCCAGTGCCTCGCTACGAAACTGCTGCGCCTCCGCCGCCACGGGCTTGTTGTCGGCAAGATTAGCAACCGTAAACAGCGGACTCTTCACTGCCACCCGATCGTCAAATGGCTGAAGATCTTTTTTGTGCTTGTGCGACAGTTCTGATTTGCTAACGGCGGCTCCGGCAATAAAATGCACAAACAGCCCAATCCAGAACGCGAAGAAGGCGATCGGGTTTCGCTTGTATTCGGTGTCAATGACGATCGTTTCGTAGCGCACATTGCGCTTCACCAGGCGACTGCTTCGCACCTGTTTGCCGCTCGCTGCCAGCCGCAGTCCTCCCGGCACGGGCTGAAACGCCGGACGCGAGAGCTTTTCGGTATCCGAGAGTTTCTGGAACTGCGCCATCGGGAACAGTTCTTCGCGATCGCCCTGTTTTGCCAGGGTGGAGGTGCTGACGCTGAGGGTAAATTGGTTTGCGTCCGTTGCCTGCTTGCTGCCGACTTGATCGATCTTTACGCCCAACGGCACGGCTCTTTGGCTGACGATCAGTTCCCCGATCGGATGCAGCACCAGCGCATCACTTGCGGCTTCCAGTTTCCGCAGCGACACCAGGAGATTGTTGCCGGGAGGCAGTTCTGCCAGCCAGTTTGTCTCCTTTTCTAGCTCGCCTGCAATCAGCGGCATCACGGCTTCGCCCGGCAGCACCGTATCCACCGTTTCGCCCCAGGTTTCATCCACATCTACATCAATCGAGAAAAAC
>NZ_JACJOR010000264.1:0-3944 GCF_014695615.1 Leptolyngbya sp. FACHB-711 | reverse complement strand
AGGCAGAGAACGCGCGAGTCTTGGGTCAACTTTCTGAAGCAGAAGACTTATATGAACAAGCCATTCAAGGAGCCAAGAACAACGAGTATCTGCAAGAAGAAGCATTAGCCTATGAATTAGCCGCCAAACACTACTTAGCTCGTGGTAGAGAAAAGTTTGCCCAGCTTTACATGAAGGAAGCTCACTATTGCTATGAACGATGGGGAGCAATCGCAAAGGTTAGAGATTTAGAAACTCGTTATCCGCAGCTATTTCCTCAGTCTTCCAACGTAGTTTCTACACCAGTTTGCACCACGACCGGAACCATCTCAAGTACCTCACATACTGCTCTCGATTTAGCGACAGTGATGAAAGCAACTCAAGCGATTTCGAGTGAGATTGAATTGGAGCGATTACTCCATTCTCTAATGCAGATCCTAATTGAGAACGCGGGTGCACAAACCGGATGCTTGATTTTAGAAAACTCAGGAGAATGGGTAATTGAGGCTGCTTGTGAACTCAATGAGGGTGAGCAAGTCTCGGCTACGCAAGTGTTGCAATCGATTCCAATTGTAAACCGTTTGCCTGAATCAGTCATTCAGTATGTGATCCGAACTCATCAATCTGTGATTTTAAGTGATGCAACTCATGAAGGAAATTTCATCAACGATCCTTACATTCAACGCAACCAAACTCAATCACTACTCTGTTTACCACTGCTGAATCAAAGTAAATTGGTTGGTGTGTTGTACCTAGAAAACCAATTAGCGGCTGGAGCCTTCACACCAGAACGATTCTCCGGAGACGCTACGCGATCGCAGGTTTTGCATCTATTATCAACCCAAGCAGCCATTTCAATCGAAAATGCTAAACTCTACTCAAAGCTAAGCGATAGCAAAAATCAGCTCAATCAATTTCTAGAGGCGGTTCCCGTAGGGATTGGGGTCTTGGATACGACGGGTCGCCCTTACTATTTCAATCAACAAGGCATTCAGCTATTAGGCAAAGGCGTTGACCCTACCGTAACACCCGATCAACTTCCAGAAGTTTATCAAGTTTACCAGGCTGGAACGGATCAAACCTGTTCATCTGAGATGATGCCAATCGTTCGAGCGTTGAAAGGCGAACGTACAAGAAGGGATGATTTAGAGATTCACCAGGGCGAGGCGATTATTCCTATTGAGGCATGCGGAACTCCAGTCTTTGACGAACATAAGAACGTGGCTTACGCAATTGTGGCTTTTCAAGACATTACGGAGCGGAAACGATCGGAGAAACTGTTAGCTGATTACAACCGTATCCTGGAGCAACAGGTAGCAGAACGAACGGCAGCTTTACAGCAAAGCGAAGCAGAACTGCGCCATCGGGAACAGGAATTACGACTGATTGCCAACGCTCTACCAGTTTTGATCAGCTACGTAGATACCAATCGGTGTTATCAATTCATCAACCGTACCTATGAGGTTTGGTTTAACCGTAGCCGCAATGAAATTCTGGGCAACCCTGTTCGCCAACTTTTCGGTGAAGCGGTTTATCAACGGGTTGAGCCGTATGTCAATCAGGTGTTTGAAGGGCAAACAGTACATCTAGAAACAGAAGTCGCTTTTCCACCTGGCAAGCGGTGCATCAGCGCAACCTTTATTCCTGATTTCGATGACAATGCTCAGGTGAGAGGTTTCTACAGTCTCATGACAGATATTAGCGCTCACAAACAAGTAGAAGAAGTGTTGCGCCAGTCCGAGGCTCAATTTCGGGAACAGGCAATCCTCTCCGCTTTTCGCGCCGATGTGGATAGTGCCCTTGCTCAAAGTGCTAGTTTGCCCTTGATACTGCATCGCTGTGCTGAAGCCGTTGTTAAGCACTTTAATGCGGCATTTGCTCGGATTTGGACGGTAAATCAAGACCAGAATGTTTTGGAGTTACAAGCCAGTGCAGGGATGTATACCCGTCTTGACGGCACCTACAGTCAAGTTCCCGTAGGTAGCTTCAAAGTTGGACAAATTGCTCAGGATCGCTATCCTCTGTTGACCAACAATGTGTTTGATGAGCCATCTATTGATCAAGAATGGGCAAAACGAGAAGGCATGGTAGCATTTGCGGGCTATCCGATACTGCTGGATGATCAGCTTATTGGCGTGATCGCGATGTTTACTCGACACCCCATTCCGGTGCCCAACTTTGAGGCGTTGGAGTTTGCAGCTCGTGAGATTGCATTGGGAATTAAACGCAAACAGGCAGAAATAGCATTGCAAGCCTCTGAAGCAGAGCTTCGTGCGCTCTTTTCAGCAATGCCCGATCCGCTCTTGGTCGTGAATGCAGAAGGGCGTATTTTGAGAGCAATTCTCTTAGAGAAATTACATCAACCGATCGACGAACAGGTGGCTCAAACGTTATACGAAATTTTTGAGCGATCGCAAGCCGATACATTTCTTGACTATATTCGGCAAGCATTGCTCACTCAGCAACCTCTAACAGTAGAATATAGCTTGGTGATGGGAAGACGGGAAACCTGGTTTGCAACTCGCATTTCTCCCATTTCAGACCATTCTGTCATTTGGCTGGCAAGAGATATCACCGATCGCAAACGTGCCGAAGCAGCCTCCATTCTAGAAGAGCGCAACCACATGGCACGGGAAATCCACGACACTTTAGCACAGGCATTTACAGGTATTATCATTCATACTCGATCTGCCTCCAGTGAGATAACGACGGATGCAGAAAAAGCGCAAACTCTCCTCATCCAGATCCTCGGCTTAGCTCGTTCTGGGCTTGCGGAGGCACGTCGTTCAGTAGAGGCGCTACACCGCCCATACCTTTTAGAGAGCAGTAACTTACAGGATGCATTAAGCCGTCTTGCTGCTCAATTGGACTCCTCGATCGCAACCCAAATCGTCTACGAAGTTATTGGTACAACCTATCCCCTATCCTGCGATTTGGAAAATAATCTGTTTCGGATTGGGCAGGAAGCTTTAACCAATGCAATCAAATATGCCGAGGCGCACGAAATCCGAATTGAACTGGTCTATGAACCGACCCAATGCATCTTACGAATAAAAGACAATGGGCAGGGATTTGATATAGAAAACCAGGCGATGAGAAATGGCTTTGGTCTACTGGGGATGGCACAACGGGCTGAACGCATCAAGGCTGAATTAAAGATTCAAAGCTACTTAGGGCAAGGGACAGAGATCGTGGTATCTATTAATCGGGAGTAAGTCAGCATGAATCAGCCCAGCCGCATTCGCGTTCTTGTTGTGGACGATCATCCCGTTGTTCTCCAGGGTTTGATCGGGATGTTAGAGAAGGCTCCGGATATCATCATTGTGGGTCAGGGGCGAAATGGGCATGAGGCGATCGCAGTGTTTCAGCAACAGCAGCCTGATGTGACCTTGATGGATTTACGGATGCCTGGAATAGAGGGTGTTCAGGCAATTACAGCTATTTGTAGTGAGTTTCCGAACGCCCGGATTATTGTGCTGACTACGTATGACACTGATGAAGAGATTTATCGAGGATTGCGAGCAGGAGCAAAGGGATATTTACTGAAGGACTCTGAGCCAGAGGAACTATTAACAGCAATTCGTACCGTGAACAGGGGACAACAGTATATTCCCCCCAATGTGGCTGCCAAGCTAGTCCAACGGATAACTGCTCCAGAACTGAGCGATCGTGAGCTAGAAGTTCTCCAGTTAGTCGGGCAGGGAATGAGCAACCAGGAAATTAGCACGGCTCTCAAGATTAGTGAAAGTACCGTGAAGACTCACATTAACCGAATTTTCAGCAAGCTAGATGTCAATGACCGCACCCAAGCAGCCATTATTGCGTTGAGACGCGGAATTGCTAACTTGTAAAAACAAAGATGGTTTTCTGCCTAGGTCAGCAATTGTTGCCCGTCATTACTGTAGAGCGAAGGATATGGGTTTACGAAGCAGGCAATTAAACCAAAGTTTGATTCAAACTCCAAC
>NZ_JACJOR010000263.1:0-19694 GCF_014695615.1 Leptolyngbya sp. FACHB-711 | reverse complement strand
ATCTTTTGTAAGATTATTAGCACGCTGTACTGATGAGCGTCTAGCTACCAACCGCAAGTTTACGGAAAGGATACATAGGGTTTTTGGGGGCTATGCCTGAAGCAATTAGCAGAACTCCTTGAAATGAGGCACTTGGTGGAGCCTTCCAGGTTCTACAAATGGCTGTCATTTATTTAGATAAGTATGAATTACCGATGATGCAGTACTACTTAACACGCTCTTTAAGCTCTAGAGGACTGTGGCTCAGTGAGTTCGCGGCCGTATCACGGCTTTTGCAAAATTTCTCCTCACCCTGAACATTTCTCTGCCGTTTGCTCAGTGAATGTATCGATTTTTACATTCTAAAATCTCTGTTTCTTAAAGCGAGCTTGAAGAGTCTTGGGAGGATGCACAAAAGAATGTGGATTCCGCTGATATCTTTGACAAAGTAAAATCCGGATGGAGACTCCGTTTCAAGGAAGATTAAAAAGGAAATGGGCAACTGAACCCAATCGCGCTAATCCCCTCAGAGCTTCCGAACCCTGTGTCAGAAAGTAATAGAATTTAAATCACATTAGTGAGTGACTAAAGTTCCAGCCAACCTGTTTTGAGTAGCCCTCTCCGGGAAAACCACACCTCGCAGTTTAACCTCAACTTCACAGGTTGAGCCTCGGCTATAAAGTTTCCGTGTAACCACTGGTGCTTTAGAGAACCTCTTTCTAAGATTTACACATAGCAAATCAGCCTACGGATAGACGCGAATACGCATTCCCGAATTTTTTGAGATTTCCTGAGATTAAATTGCTTATGGTCTACAAGGAATTCATAAGGACAGAGGGAATCCTTTGAAGTAAAGCTAATTTGGTTTGTCTTTGTCATTAGTTGTCTTTCCCAAACTCTTTACTTCGATTCGTCAATCCCTGTATTTGCAATTGATATCGCTGAATTAGGTTCTTGGCTTCAGGGCAGTAGGGGTCACTGTAGCCAATCCGCTGAGAACAGAGTATAGGGGTAGAAGCCCTGTGTAAGGCAAAGTCTCATTGCTGCCCCGAATGCACCCACGCAGGAAGCAATCGCCCTACTTAGAACCGGAAATTGCCAAATTTTTCAAGGTGTATCTTTACAGAGTTCATTGCCTGAATAAGGCTCGATCGAATCAAGCAGGTTTAGATTGTGCAGATTCAAACCATTGCTGAATAGCCCAAACTCTCTGACAGCCCAAACGAATCATGTAAGTTCACCATTAATCAACAAAATAGAGCAGAAAAAATGAGCCATTTAGTGAAAGTTGATCATGTAACCTATGCCTGCGCGAGCGGAATGATTGAAAAGTGGGCATGGTTTCACATTGAAGTTGAAGGTGGAAAACTGATTACTCGAATTGACGATGTTGATCCCAGTAATCCTAGAAGCAGCATGAAGCTGTGGTGTATTGATTACGGGACGTTTGGGATCGCACTGGTGGAAGGCATCGATCGCGAAGAAAAGTCTCAAGTGACATTATTTGCTGAAAAGCATGGGGATCACAGTATTCAGCACGTTGCCTACGACACCAATAACCTGGACAGCTTCGCCGAGCGGTTACAGCAGTATGGCTGCGAGATCTTAGGCGAACCGATTTCTAAGCGTGATTCCTACGGGTTACTCAAGCAGCTTTTTTGTAAGGGATATTCCCAACTCAGCCCGGTCGAAAATTCTTTTGCAGAATATGTCCAGCGTCCCAAAAGTATGAAAGAAGAGCTTGAAGTCACCTTCTCGCAAAAGGCAGGGAAGGGATTTTATCGCCAAATCGAGGAAGCGATGGCACAGGGACAGCCTGCCATTTTCACAGCCTTCTCGAAAATGCCTGCGGATTGGCAGCCCCCTGCGATCGAGCTACCGAGCGCTGCTCAGAACGTTGAAGCAAATCAAGTAGCAATCCCGGCAACTCGATAAGGTCGATCGCATTTGATCCTGGGAGCGAGGCGAATCAGCGCTCCTTGTCCCAGGATTCCGTTGACGGCAGCGTTATTCTCAAACGGTATTTCTATGAATACACCTCAAAAACGTCGGCGGCTTGAACTAGTGCGAACGATCACCGTTGTAGGGGGACGGGGCACGATGGGACGTTTCTTTGTGGAGCGGCTCACGGCTGCGGGGCACCGGGTTCAGATTTTGGAACAAAATGACTGGCATCGCGCAGAGGCTCTGTTAGACGGAGCAGATTTGGTGTTGCTTTGCGTTCCCTTACAAGCGACGATCGCGGTGATTCAAAAAGTCGTTCCTTATCTGGCTCCAACCACCGTGTTGGCAGATATTACCAGTGTCAAGGCTCCGTTTCTGCAGGCGATGCTAGAGCATCATGCGGGACCAGTAGTGGGGCTGCATCCGATGTTTGGGTTTGGCACTGCCTCGTTTCAGTCTCAAACAATGGTGGTGTGTCCCGGACGGCAACCAGAAGCCCTTCAGTGGTTTTTTGACCTGGTTGAAGCAGAAGCGGGTCGCATTGTAACTTGTACGCCCGAAGAACACGATCGCATGATGATAGTGGTGCAGGCAATTCGACATTTTTCCACGTTCAGTCTGGGCGTGTTTCTGGCAGAGGAAGGCATCGACATTGAAGATAGTCTCGATTTTGCCACTCCCTTATATCGGTCAGTGATTGACAGCATTCGCCGCCTGTTTGCTCAAGACGATTTTTTATCGCTAGAGCTGATGCTGGCTTCTCAGGATTGTGGCGATGCGATTCAGCGATTGGTGAACACTTCCGATCGCCTGTCTAAGCTCGTGGCACAAGGCGATCGCAAGGCACTGAGAACTGAATTTGAAATTGCTCGCCAGTCGTTTCAGCAACCAGAGCTTTACAATTCAGAGGAAGTTCTCAGCCGTTAGCAGTTAAGCACTTGCGTTAAATGAATCCGGCTGACGAACATTTCTGCGGGATACTTCTGCGGGATGTTGTCTCTCAATAAAAAACGAGAATTAACGAATCCGGCAAACTCCGCTATGTTAGAAGATTGCTGAGTCCCGTTTCTGCATGAACACCATTCTGTTCGTTGGCGCGATCGTCATTTTGTTTCTGCTGATTGGCTTCCTGCTGAAGGTGGTGCGGGCTGCCATCACAACGGCGATCGGGATTGTTCTAATTGTGCTGGTGTTGCAGTTTGGTTTTGGAGTGGAGGTTCAAGATGTTTGGGGAGAGGTAAACAACATTTGGGAGAACATCCTGCGACTATTAAGACGCAATTGAGTCAAAGCCGTCGTCTGTCCTCCCAGTTAGGCTGCTTCTCCTGGCTCAGATACGCTAAGCTTCGGTGGCTTCGGCAGTCTCAGCGGCTTCTTCGGTCGTTTCCGCTGCTTCAGCCAATTCCTCGATCGCAGGTTCTTCTTCCTTCACAACAGGCTTCACGGGTTTGGGACCACGCACAAATGCCATGTTGACTGGAGCCGGAGCTTCCCGATCGCCCCGACCACCCTTACCGCGACCTTTGCCGCGCTGCTCACGACCACCGGAGCGATTGTCCCGCCCGCCATTTTCTTGGTCTCCATCTCGATTCGATCGCTCTCCTTTAGGTTTGGGCTGCGGGCGAACCGTTCGGGTCTCAACCGTTTGGGTCTCAACCATTTGGGTCTCAGTTGATTCTCCGCCTTCGGCTGCGGCTGCCTGCCGTTCCGATTTTTTGATTGGACGCTCCACCATCTCTGCCTGCCTCGCCTGTTACAAATTCTTAATCTTTATCATACCCCGTACGGAGAACGGATTGCTCCACAGTTCTTCAAAGGAGGAATCGCACCCGCTCTGACCCGATTTTGAGCCTGGATAGTTTTGAGCCTGATAGCAATTTTTAAGGAGCCAAGATTGCCGAGGAGCTAGGAATGATTAGAACGCAAAAGAACGGCTGAGGCGGCTCAGTGTTAGTGAAGAAAAACCCAGACACTAGACTTCCTATTTGCCAGGACTCAGCACACCGCGAACAGACGATACGGTGTAAGGAGAGTTAAGAGCTGGACAAAGCTGAGAGTATTTCGTGTCGTAGTGTTCAACCTCAAGGTAGTACATATTTTGAGGATGGGGTTTGTAAATAATAAAGTATTCCAGCAAAGAGAAGGTGGCTGCACACTCCAGGGGACCAACCATAAAGTCTTTATGTTGCCAATCTCGGCTCGATTGTGCCCACTGATTTAACTGTTCCGCACTGAGGCAGTAAAGGGCAGCATGAGGATTTTCGCACTCAGCGTATTTAAGGCCATCAATTTCAAAAGTGGATAGCCGATCCCATGCGATCGTCTCTCCAATGGTTAGGTCGATATACCGCTTGGTTCCTTCGTACATCTCATAGCGATTCGGATATAAAATTCCCCGTGGATCAGGGCAATGTTGATTGAAGCGAATGATTTTTTCCAGGAAAGAACTGTCGTGAATGACAATATCATCCTCGATGTATAAGAACCAATCAAAAGACTCAGATCTTCGAGCAATGAGCTTGTCCTGGACACTGTAGGGAACATAATAAGAGTCACAGGTTTGTTGGTCTTCGACGTGGATACGCTGCTGCTGGTATTGCGGCAGAAAATGAATAATGCTTCGTCCTGGTAAAGTTTGCACCAGGATCTCTAGATCGCAATGGGAGAAGCTGTCAAATAGCCCATCTAACGCTTTTCTAAAACGTTCAATTTTTGCAGCTCCCCTTTGACGATCGCATGCTTCTTCAGGAGAAACAATATGAGCGATCCCCACCAGCACTTTAGGACGATAGGCGATAGGCTGCGTATTCTCTTTGAATAAATGTATTATCTTGCCGCGCTGATAAAAGAACATTAGTTTGAGTTTTTGACGCACAGCTCGCCATAGTCGTGCAATTACGGCAACCCCAAACATTAGCCCATGAAATAAGCGACTTTTCAGTGAAGAAGTTTGACGCATCTGCATAGTTAAGAAGGTAGATTTTACTTTGAGGACGTTTGAGAAGGGTATTAATTCGAGAAGGGTATTAAGCTACGCAAAAACTTAGCAAAAACGTAAATTCCAGTAGCTCAATTCATACCATTTCAAGGAGAGTTAAAAAAATGAAAACAGCGTAGATGCTCCTGTGTTTTTTTTGCTCTATTCTTTTTTGCTTTATTCCAATGAATGACAAGTGAACTGAATTATGAGTTAGTATGTGTTGCAGAACACCAAGTAGTGCAAGGCTTTAACTGACACGACAGCAGTGGCAAAGTCTACAGAACCAATGTATTGCAAATGCATTGCGAACAATGTTTTGCAGGCAACAGGTTATTCGAGAAGCGATAAGGCTATTGAAAAATGCCCAAATGAAATCCGGATGAAATTATGAACAACTCTACATTTTCTAGGAACTGATTTAGAGAGGAACTGATTTAGAGAGGAGTAGATGCCCTGGATTGATCCCTCAATTCCCCAATTCTGCAGGGTTTTGAAGCCAGGAAAAAGCTTTGTTCTCCCTGGGTATTGAGGTTTAGGCTATCAACATAACTTCTCAAGCAGGTTCTAAGAGTCTTCCTTGAGACAGAAGCAGAAGCAAGATTGCTGGACAACGATTAGTATTAGTCTTGTCAGATAAAAACAGCGATCGAGCAAGATTGTTGACTGAATCAGCTGCGGCATGATTGAACCAGGCAACGCGAATTGATGAATGGGAGTTAGCAAGAAGCAATGCGATCGATTCGAGAATCAGTCATTGTCATTACCGGGGCATCGAGCGGCATTGGACGTGCGACGGCATTGATGTTTGCCCAGCAGCAAGCCAGGCTCGTTTTAGCCGCTAGACGGGAAGCCGCGCTGCAAGAAGTCGCAGAAACCTGTCAGGCAGCGGGAGCAACGGCGATCGTAGTGCCAACCGACGTGACGCAGGAAGACCAAGTACAAGCTTTAGCGCAAAGAGCGATCGACACCTTTGGGCAAATCGATGTCTGGGTGAACAATGCTGCCGTTTCCCTATTCGCCAAATTCGAAGATGCTCCCGAAGATGCGTTTCGGCGCGTAATCGAAACCAACTTGTTTGGCTATATTTACGGAGCACGGGCGGCAATGAAACAGTTTCGGCAGCAGGGCAGCGGCAATTTGATCAACGTTGCCTCGATCGTGGGATTAGGCGCACAGCCCTACACCAGTGCCTATGTAATCTCGAAGCACGGCATCCGGGCGATGGCAGAATGTCTGCGAATGGAGCTTCACCTTGACAACGCCTCCAATATCCATGTCTGTACGGTTCTGCCTGCGACAATCGACACGCCCATCTTTCAGCAGGCTGCGAACTACACCGGGCGCAAAGTCAAGGCAATGGATCCGGTTTATGCCGCAGATGATGTGGCGGACGCGATCATGGGTCTGGTGAAAAATCCGCAGCGAGAAGTAATCGTCGGCACAGTCGGCTATTTGATGGCACTGCAAAGCACCCTCACCCCTGACCTTTATGAGCGGATGATGGCAGAGCAAGTCGATAAAAACCACCTGACCGATCAGCCCATGATTCCCTCGGAAGGCAATTTGTTTGAGCCAATGCCCGAACACGCGAAGCTCAGCGGCGGCTGGAAACATACTGGAGAACTAAGCGAAATCCTCAGCAATCTGATCCCCAAAACCTGATGCTCAATTTCATGCAGTACGTTGATGTGATTGAGTAAATCAAGGGATATGAATTCTGTAAGGGTCGTTTGCAAACCACCCCTGGCGCAGAACTCCCTATCTGAGAATCCGATTTCCATTCAGCAATGCCGGATGATTAAGGATGATCGCCCCGAAATTTCCATTGGGAAAACATTTGGAAAAAAATCGTCCAACTTCCCCTTGCTCAAATCCTTGCTCAAAAAGTTCTACCCTTTCGCAGACGCAAACTTCTTACGAGATTTGTAGGCTAAGCATTAATTGCGTAACCCGTTAAAACTTGATTTCAGCAGGTTGAAATCAGCCAATACGCTGTCGTGCCGCAATCCACCAGCATTATCTTGAGAAACTAAAATGGCTCGCCACAACAGTCCCCTCTCCAACCTTGAGCAGCCTGCAAGACGGGCAGCATCCCATCCGTGGATTGAAAAACTGGCTCGATTGGGGTTTGCGGCAAAAGGCATTGTGTACTTTGTGGTGGGTTTGCTGGCAGCTCAGGCAGCTTTTGGCACCGGGGGCAAAACGACCGACTCCAGCGGCGCACTGTCTACGATCGTGACCCAACCATTTGGCAAATTTCTGCTGGCACTGGTGACGATCGGGCTAATCGGATATGCGCTCTGGCGACTCGTCCAAACCATTTTTGATCCTGAACACGCAGGCGAACCAACCAAAGCAAAACAAATCGCGCAGCGCATTGGCTACGGATTGAGCGCGCTCACCTACAGTGGTTTGGCATTGACTGCGATCAAGCTGATTATGGGAAATCCCACCAGTGGCGGTGACTCAACCCAGGACTGGACAGCCCGCTTTATGGCGCAACCCTTTGGGCGGTGGTTGGTTGGACTGGCAGGACTGGTCGTAATTGGCGTCGGGCTTGCTTACTTGTATGAGGCATTCATAGCCAAATTTCAGCGTCATTTCAACCTGAACCTGATGAGCGAAAGCGAGCGGCAGTGGACTAAGCGGCTTGGTCAGTTTGGTATCGCAGCGCGGGGGATTGTATTCGGCATCATTGGCTTATTCCTGACGCTGGCGGCTCTACGTCAAAATGCAAACGAAGCGAGAGGATTAGGCGGAGCATTGGCAGCTTTGGCAGCGCAACCCTTCGGACCCTGGCTTTTGGGCATTGTGGCGCTGGGGTTCATTGCCTACAGCATTTACTCGCTGATCGAGGCGCGGTATCGGCAGATTCGTCACCCTTGACTTTGCCGTGAATCTACCGTGAATTTGCGGAGGGCAACCGCACTCCTTAACATTCCTTCATATTTGCTAGATTAGAATCAATCGTCTGATTTGAGAATAGCGACTTGATCGTCTGATTCGAGAACAGTGATTCGAAAAGAGTAAGGGGAAACGTATGGAAACGTCGATCGCATTTCAAGCGCTTGATTCCCGCAATCAAATCGCTCAGTCAAGTCTACCTGCGGGTGGAACCGACCCCAATTGCTTCGACTGGTTTGAGGCATGGCATCCGATTTTCTATATCGAAGATCTGGATAAAACCCAGCCCACGCCGTTTACCCTGCTCGACCTGGATCTGGTGATCTGGTGGGATAGTAAAACCGAATCCTGGTGCGTCTTAGAAGACAAATGCCCCCACCGTCTCGCGCCCCTTTCCGAAGGCAGAATTGCGGACGATGGCTTGCTGGAGTGCCCTTACCACGGTTGGGCATTTACGGCAGAAGGCGCATGCGATCGTATTCCGCAGCAGCCCGCAGGTGGATCGGCAGAAACATCGAAGCGTGCCTGTGTGCGATCGTTTCCAGCAACGGTGCAGCAGGGGTTGCTGTTTGTATATCCGGGCAAAGCGGAAAATGCTGATCGAGTAAAAGTCCCTCTAATTGACGCGATGGCAGAATCGCCCGATGAATGGGTTTGCCTCAACACCTTTCGCGATCTGCCCTATGATGCCCTGACGCTGCTGGAAAACGTACTGGATTCAAGCCATGTGCCGTTTACCCATCATCGATCGGTCGGCAACCGCAGCAATGCTAGTTCGGTTGAACTGGAAGTGGTCGAATCAGGCAAGCAAGGGTTTTCTGGAGTCTGGGAAGAAGGTCCGCGTCGGGGCACGCTGGGACGACAGACGAGCCGTTTTGTTGCTCCCAATTTTATGTGGCATGACCTGACCTCGAAACAGTTTGGGCGCACCATGACGGTGGTTTACGCGACGCCGATTCGCAAAGGGGAATGTCGCGTGTTTGCGCGTTTTCCGTTCAAGTTCTCGTCTAAAATTCCGGCTCTGGCAATTCGACTCACGCCGCGTTGGTATTCTCACATTGGGCAAAACAGCGTACTGGAAGACGACCAGATTTTTCTGCATCATCAGGAACGCTATCTGGAACAAATGGGGGGCGGGGCGAATGTGAGTAAGGCATTCTACTTGCCCACGAAAGCCGATGCCTTTGTATCTGCGCTACGGCAGTGGGTGAATCAGTTTCAGGCTGATCCCTTTCCGGGCGATCGTCTCACGCCACCCCTTTCAAAAGAAATTCTGCTCGATCGCTATCATTCTCATACCCAGCACTGCCAGAGCTGCCGAACTGCCCTCAGCAGGATTGAGCAAATCCAGACGGTAATCCTGTTTCTAGGAGCGATTGTTTGGCTGGGAACGCCTTTGCTTGCAGTTCTGCTGAATCAATCGGCAGCAATTCCGGTAGCAGTTTCTGTTGGCGTGGGCGGATTGGTGGGTCTGGGTTGGCTGGGCTTAAACCGACTGAAGCGGCAATTTTACGAAGGACGTGCGATTCCGCTCCGTAATTTGCCGGAGAAGCGGTCTGCTAAGGTGAAGGGATGATCCCTCCAGAAAAATACGCCTGAAACCCATGACTTCTGACCTTTCTGCCATTGCGGTTCTACTGCCTCAACCTTTGCTCGATCGCCTGGAAACTCTGCGGCAGTCGCGTAACCTGGCATCGATCCAAGAGGCAGTGCTGATCGCGCTTTCAGACTACTTTGCGAGTCAATCTAATGCCTCAAAACCATCACTAAAAGAAAATTCCAGCCCGATCGAAGCGCGGCTTGCCCGCACAGAGGCACTACTGACCCTATTGAGCGATCGCCTGAACCGTCTGGAAGGTCATTCGCTGCCCCGCCCCCCGATCGCCGACATCTCAGACGACATCGAAGATGAACCGGACGAAGTGCTGCAAAGCTTTCTGGAGCCAGAACGCCAATTCTCTTTTCCAGAAACTGCGAAGCAACCGCCAGAGGGTCGATCGACTTCTCATTATCCGGTTGGGGGAACGGCTCAGGATGCCGAAGTGGTTTCGTTTGGGCAAAATTTGGGCTGGGTGATTCAGCCAAACGGCAAAGTGCAGCCGCTCGCCTACGAAGAGATCGAAGAGGAACCCGACGAGATTCTGTACGATTTTCTCGATCAGTAAGGCAGGTACGATCAGAAAACAGGCACGACCAGCTTCGTCAGAACGAAAATCAGAATGAAAACCGGTTAGCCCAAGAAAGTTGAACGGATTGACACCTCTGAGCGATCGCTTCAATTCACCCAGTTAATTCACCCAGTGACCACTATCTACCCAAAATGCGATCGATATCGCTAGACCCACCGGATCGGGGAGCCACGCGTAGGGAGTTCCCATCTCTCGACAAACCCTCGTAGGCGAGTGGCTGGGTCAAGGTGAGTTTAGCGTCACCCGTGGAGACTAGACTGTCTGCGGGACGCTCGGTCATTAACTGCTGCATCGCGATCCTGCGATCGGGCATCGACGGCTGGTCGGGGTTAGGCTCTGCACCGGGGATACGCTCTAACACTGTCATTGCCCTGAGGCACCCTTCTGGCTCAAAGCCTGCCTGCGTCGCGTAGAGATAGCCGGCTTCATCGGCTTCAAATTCCTGCTGCCGAGCTGCGGCATCTAGCTTTTCATCCAGTTGAGCGATTTGGTTGTTATAGTCTTCCATCATCTCCTCGGTAGTGTCTTCAGGGCCGTCGATCGCTGCTCCTGCAACAGTACCCAACACGCTACTGCCGATCGCCCCTACCGGACCAAGGATGCCCAAAAAGCCGCCTAAGGTTCCTAAAACACTTCCTGCTGTCGCCGCATTTCTGGCTTGGTCTGCCATTTCCTGGCTTTGGGCTACGGCCTGCTGGCTAAGCTGTTCTGCCAGTTGCGCTTGCTGTTCTGCTCGTTGCTCCTCACCCAGGGCAAGGTGGCGTTTGACGTTATGCCCCATCTCTCGCCCCACAATGCAAGCGATCGCCGAAGAATCTCCTGCGAGTTGGTCTAACAAACCCCGATGCACTGCAACCAGATTGGGTTGAGCGGCAAAGGCATAGTTGTCGTAGGTAGGCACGATCTCGACTCTCCAGGGACTGGCATCTAATCCATTTGCCCGCGCAATGCGTTCTACCACTCGATAAAGCACATACATATCGCTAGGTAGCTCCTGCTGAGCGCGATCGTACAGAGTGCTTCCCGCTTGGGGCACGGGTGACAATTGCGCTGGGGGGCTAGACGAGGGCTGCACTTGCGGCGTGGGTGTTGATAACTGTGCCTGAGCGATCGGAGCGGTCACTGTCAAGCCAAGCCCACACAGGGATGAAAGCACTACCCATTTCCGGGTGAGACGTGCGAGTGTAATCATGTCAATCCTTCCAATTGAGCTGATGTTCTATTCGATAATGTTCTATTAGATAACAGTGCTAGCCGTAAGCACCCATATTTTTGAAGCTAAATAATGCCCTGAGAAATGATGCCCTTAGCAAGTCTAGCCCAGTCTACTGATGCCAGTCATCGTGTGCCAGTCATCGTTCGAAAAGACTTCACAGATTGAGATTTGGCAGGTTGAGATTTGCAGGTTGAGATTCGCAGATTGAGATTTACAGATTGATAGAGGAGGGCCTGCGGGAAGACCGAGGGGAGATAGCCATTACTCTAATTAGCGATCGGGGAAAATCGGGGAAGTTTTTAACTCTGCTTGACCGCTTTTGCATTCCCCTTGAGGATTGATTAAAGGTTAGACAAAAAATAGCAAATGTCTGGCATTGCCTCCGTTATATCCCCTTCTGGCACCCGGTTGTGGGGGACTTTAAAACGCAGCCCCATTTCTTATCAGCGATAATAGTCTCAGTGGATAAAAAGGTGAACATGGCAGGATTGGCAGACGTGCGATCGATCAATGCGCTGATTGTGGGCGCAAATCGCGGCATCGGGTTGGGATTCGTGCAAAAGCTGCTTCAGGATGAACGGGTCGATTACCCCGCCGGGGGAACTGCTTCGCATCGCATTTTTGCCGCCCATCGCGAACCTGCTACGCCGGAACTCAGTCAGCTCGCTCAGCAATTTCCGGGTCGTCTGACGCTTGTTGCAATGGATATTACCGACGAAGAACAGATTGCCGCAGCCGTTCAGCAAATCCGATCGCAGGTGAATCAACTACATTTCGTCATTTATTGCGTCGGACTTTTACACGATGACGAGATTCAGCCTGAAAAAGGACTTCAGCAAATTAAAGCAGAACCGATGCTGCGCTATTTTCAGGTCAATAGTATCGGGGCAATTTTGCTGGCAAAACATCTGTTGCCGCTTTTGAAGCATAGCGAAACCAGCATCTTCGCCAGTATCTCTGCTAAGGTTGGCAGCATCGGCGACAATCAACTCGGTGGCTGGTATGGCTATCGAGCTTCTAAGGCGGCACTGAATATGCTGATGAAAACGGCAGCGATCGAATATAGCCGCAAAAGTCCGAAGACGATCGTGGTCATGCTGCATCCGGGCACAACCGACACACAGCTCTCGAAACCCTTTCAGCGCAATGTGCCGCCTGAGAAACTGTTTAGCGTCGATCGCACAGTGAGCCAGCTTCTCAGCGTGATCAGCACCTTGCAGCCCGAACATAGCGGTCAGTTTTTTTCCTGGGACGGCAGCCCGTTGCCCTGGTAATCGATTTTGGCTCTCACTTGCCTGTTTAGCTCGCCTGGCTCAGTTCGCCCGTATTGAGCTGTTCCTGAAGCTTTTGCACCTGGGAAACCCGTCCGGCGATCGTGACCTGCTGGGGCTGAACGCGCACATACACCTTGCTCGATAGCCATTGACGCACCACTTTTTGAAACACAAACACTTCGTCGTCAATCTGCTCAACCTGCTGATAGCCCAACCCGGTCAGCCCTCTGTTCACCTGATTCAGAAGCGTCTGTTCATCATCAGCGGCGATCGGGCGAATCACGGTTCGGTTAAAGTAAGAGCCGATCGCCCCCACAATCACGCCGCCCACGATCGCAATCTGCTGCGGAATGCCGCTTTCCCGGCTGAGCTGAAACACAACCGAGCTGCCGATCGACAAAATCACGGCTGTATAAATGAAATAAACCAAGAAAGTTCCTGCCCCACCAAGACCAACACGCATAGATCGAATTCCTATCGCTGCTAAAATTCAGGCTTTTTCAAACTTGCTTCGATCGTCCCGCTTTCCCTTTCCGCTGCCATCCGTCCTTCTGCTCATCCTCATATCAATTCGGGCGGTGTCCATTTGAAATTCTAAATGACTTCCCTACACCCGCTCCACCCCGACCGCCGTTCCGCCTCCTGTTCCATGACAAATTGATGCAATGCCGAATTGTTGATTGCGTTCCTGTAGCGCGTTTAATAGCGTCACCACGATTCTGGCTCCTGATGCACCGATCGGATGTCCTAAAGCGATCGCTCCGCCGTTCACGTTGAGCTGTTCAGGAGAAATTTTTAATAGATGGTGAAACAGTAAACTGCTGACTGCAAAGGCTTCATTATTTTCAAATAAATCAATGTCCGCGATCGTCATATTGATTTGATCCAGCAGCTTCTTTACTGCCCAGACTGAAACTTCGGGAAATCGCCAGGACTCGCCTCCGGCCATTGTGCCACCCAGCACTCTAGCGATCGGTTTTAGCCCGTAGCGATCGATCGCAGATGGGCTAGCAAGCAGCAACACCGCCGCACCGTCTGTAAGCTGACTGCTATTTCCGGCAGTGAGTACCCCTGCTGGCTGAAAGGCAGGACGCAGCCGTGCCAAACTTTCCAGCGTTGTATCAGGACGAATGCCCTCATCTTGATCGATCGTCTGGAGGATCTGCTTGCTCTGTACTGTAACCGGGGCAATTTCTCGCTGAAAAGTGCCTCGCGCCTGAGCCGCTACCGCTCGCTGATGAGAGTGAAACGCAACCTCGTCGAGTGCCGCACGGCTAAATCCATAGAATGCGGTCAATCGTTCTGCCTGTTCGCCCATGCCTTCTCCTCGCGTGGCATCAGTCAGTCCGTCGAGCAGCAAAATATCAGACAGCGATTCTGGCGCACCCAGCAAGGTTTTATAGCCCCAGCGAGCGCGATGCGACAGGAAAAAACCTGCTTGAGACATCGACTCAATGCCTCCTGCCAGCACCAGATCTGCCTGACCCGTTTGAATCATCATCGTGGCGTTGAGCAAACTCATCATGCCAGAGGAACACACCATGTCGATCGCATACCCATTGACTTCCGGGGGAATGCCCGCTTTGAGAGCCGCCTGCCGGGGAATATGCTGTCCGTGTCCTGCCCGCAGCACGTTGCCCAAGATGTAGCAATCGATCGCCTCCACTGGAACATTAGCTTGGGTCAGCACTGCCTGAATTGCCTGCGCTCCCAGTTCTGCCGGAGAAAGGCTAGAAAGACTGCCGCCAAAGCGTCCGAGGGGGGTGCGGGTAGCGGCGATGAGGTAGGTATTGGAAGGCATGGTGGGGAGGAGATTTAGGGGGCAATAATGTTTAAGGGCGAGGGGTCAGGGTTTCAGAAGGGGAAACGGTTTGGGGTGAGGAAGGGTCGAGCACAGGATGGGATAATCGGTATCGATCGCGCATGACTCGCCGCATAATTTTTTGAGAAGCGGTGCGGGGGAGAGCATCGACGATGACAACATCATGAATTTTGAATAGCGGATTGAGCTGTTGGCGCAGGGTGGCTTGCAGCAGGGATTTTAGGTCAATCGCACTCAGGGTAACTCCGGGCGCGACTACGGCGTAAATCACAAGCTGGCAGGGCCCGCCATCGGCAGGGGCTACGGCGATCGCGGCAACTTCAGCAACGGCTTCGGGTTGAGTCAAAACCCGCTCGATTTCGGCAGAGCTAACTTTGATACCGCCTAAGTTCATGGTATCGTCGCTGCGACCGTGGGCGCGATAATAGCCGTTTGAAAGCCGCTCAATGCGATCGCCGTGCCGTCTTAAAGGAACATCCATTCCGGGAACGGTGGGGATATCGGCAAAGTAAACTTGATGATGATCTTTATTTAATAGCTCGGTGGATAATCCGATCGACGGTGGAATAATAAATGCTTCACCCTGTGAAGATGGACTATCGCATTCATCCAGAATAACAAAATCTAAGCCAAGTGCAGGTGTGGTGAAGGTTGCGGGAATACAGGGCTGAATGACAGTTCCAGTGATGTAGCCGCCGCCAATCTCCGTGCCGCCGCAGTATTCGACGATCGGTTTATAGCCAGCCAGCGACATCAGATACAGCATATCGTCGGGATTGGAGCATTCTCCGGTTGAACTAAAGGTTTTGATTGCGCTCCAGTCTAAGCCTGCCATGCAGTTTGTGGTTTTCCAGGCGTTCACCAAACTGGGAACGGTTCCCAGCATCGTCACGCCTGCCGCCTGAATAAACTGTCCGTAAGCTCGTGTAGTAGGTGCGCCATCGTAAAGGGCGATCGTCGCTCGGTTAATCAGGGTGGCATAAATGAGCCACGGTCCCATCATCCAGCCCAAATTGGTAGACCAGGCAACCCCATCGCCGGGATGAATATCGTGATGCAAATGTCCGTCTACCGCGCACTTGATCGGAGTTGTGTGCGTCCAGGCAATGGCTTTCGGTTCTCCGGTCGTTCCCGAAGAGAAAAGAATATTCGTGGGGGCAGAGGGCGAAACGGCGATCGCCTCAAATTTTCCATCGCGGCTGATAAATTGCGCCCAGTTCAAATCGTCTGGACGCATTGTTAAAAAACATTCGCGACGACACAAAACGATCGCCCTGGGTGCATCCGCCTCCATGACCTTGGCGTAGAGGGGCAGCCGTTTGCCGCCGCGCAGCACTTCATCCTGAGTAAAAATCGCTTTTGCTTTGGCGATTCGTAGCCGGGCTGCAATTTCAGCCGGGGCAAAGCTATCGGCGATCGAGACCACAACGCATCCGGCTTTAATAATTCCCAGATAAATTGCGACCGACTCTGCGGTCATGGGCAAAGCGACGGCGATCGGATCTCCGGGCTTAAATCCAGCATTCACCAGACCATTCGCCACTTGATTACTGGTCGTATTCAGTTTGCCGTAAGTCCAAATGTGTCGCCATTCCTCCTCTTCAGATTGAAAAACGATCGCAATTTGATTCTCAGATGCTTGAAAACAGCTTTCAGCAATATTCAGCCGCGCATCAGCGAACCATTCAGGATGTTCTATCTGCGCTAGATTTGCAATTTGCTCATAGGGCTTCTGAAACCGGATGTTGAGCCGTTGAATCATTCGTTCCCAGAACTGCGATCGATTCTGGCTACTCCACTGATGTAAATCAGCATAGGAATTAATTCCCAGTTCATGCATCAGAGCCGTAAGGTTTGCAGACTCAATTTCAGTCTGAGAGGGTATCCAGGCAGGTGCAAAATCACGGTCGGCAAAAATTGTTTGATACAGCAGTCGATGCAGCGCAAAGGGCAGATTTGACGTGAGGACATCCTGGGTAAGCCGCTGCCAGCAGTCTACCGGGGAAAGGTCTGCAAACTCGTTTCGCAGCCGAGCCAGGATTTGTGCCGCCGCCGTTTTGTCAATGCCGCAGTCAATCAGCTGCTCAAGCGACAGATTCATTGCCGATCTGCTCCTGTCGTTTGCAGCAAACAATCCAGTTGATCTGGCTGATGCCGATCGCGATCGAGTCCTTCCCAGAAGACAGCAATTGCTTCTAGAATTTCTGCGCCACCCTGCAAAAATTTAGCGCGATCGAAATTGGGCTGGAAATAAACTTCTTCCAGTTCTTCGAGCGTGTGTCCGGCATGTTGTCCTTCGACGCGATTGTGCCAGGTAAAGAAAGCAAGCCGAAGCTGCGAATGGCGACTTTGTTTGATGCGAGAAAGCCCGTCTTCGAGTTCCTGCCAGAATCCGGCAGCTGCCCAGTTTTCTACCGCAAAGCTGGCTCCTTCGGCAAGGTTGGGGTCATCGCTGCCATAGAGCCGAATCAGCTCATCGCAAAAATGCAGCGTCGAAGGGCTACCGTGCTTGCGTTTGCCGATGTCTTCAAAGGTAAGTCCAACGCCCGCAGCTACATCAGTGAGCCACTCGAAATGAGCAGCCTTAAAGCGACAAATTCCCCCGTCTACGGTTCCCTCAATGCTGACCAATTCTGGATCGCCCTGCCGATCTTTTTCTTCGTCGCTTAAGTCAGAAGCGGTCACTTTTGCATCGAGTTTGCGATAAATCACGCCCAATTCATTCAAGAGAATTTCTCGGCTCGATCGCGACTGTTGCAGGGTTTGAGCATTGATAATTTTTTGCAGCGCAGCAATTAAAAACTGATTTGAAAAAACAGAGAACTGCTGAATAAAATTCTTTAATTCTGCATCGGTCGCTTCACCTCGTTGAAACCAGCGCGTATAGGGATTGTTCAGGATAATCCGATGATGCAGCATTCGATCGACTTTCACGAGAAACTGCTGAAAATCCTCAACTTGTGCGGCAGACAGTTCTCCTTGCTGAAGACGGGTTTGAATGCGATCGGAGATCGTCAGCGAATTGGGTTTAGATATGGTGGAGGTCATATTAACGTCCTTTCCAAGCTGATGTTGAATGATTCTTTATCTGTAAAATTTTGAGAGAAGAATTGAATTTTGTAGGATCGATTAGGCGAAGCCGTAACAGATTCAATTTTGTGAGTTTCAGTCAGAATGATGCGCTACGCTGCGCAAATGCATCCTACGCATTCACCCAGCTATAGAAATAGTTTTGATCTTCTAATTGGGCAGCAACCTCGGTTAGCCGCAGCGGACGAAACGTATCAATCATCACGGCATATTCATTCGTTTCTTGTTTACCGATCGATCCTTCATACGTGCCCGGATGGGGACCGTGGGGAATGCCGCCCGGATGCAGCGTCAGCGAGCCGCGATCGATACCTTTGCGCGAAATAAAATTGCCCTCGACATAGTACAGCACTTCGTCAGAATCAACGTTGGAGTGATTGTAGGGGGCAGGAATGGCAAGCGGGTGATAGTCTACCAGACGCGGCACAAACGAGCAGATGACAAATCCAGGCGCGGCAAAGGTTTGATGCACAGGCGGCGGCTGATGGATGCGTCCGGTAATCGGTTCAAAGTCGGCGATGTTGAGCGCGTAGGGATACAAATGACCGTCCCAGCCCACCACGTCGATCGGGTGACGGTGATACAAATAGCGGGTGAGGTGTCCTCTGGCTTTGACCCGCACTTCAAATTCGCCTTCGTTATCGTGGACGATCAGCGTCTCCGGCGGACGAATATCGCGTTCGCTATAGGGAGCGTGTTCAAGAAACTGGCCGTAGCGGTTGAGGTAGCGATGCGGTGGCTCCAGGTGTCCATAGGTTTCAATCACCAGCATCCGCTGTTCCACGTCCCTATCCGGCAAAATCCGCCACAGTACGCCGCTCGGAATCACCAGATAATCGCCCGATCGATACGGCAAAGAGCCAAACTGACTTTCTAAAACACCTGTGCCGTCATGGATAAAAATTACCTCATCCCCATGAGCAAACCGATACCAGTAAGCCATCGGCGCGGTTGGACGGGCGATCGAAATTGCGATGTCCTGATTGCCCATTAAAGGCAGGCGTGACTCGATCGCATCTCCCCCGGCAGATAAGTCGATCGTTCGCAAATGATGGTGATGCAGGGCTTCCGACTGATAGGAAACCTCAATAGACCGCTGCTCCAGAACTTTGTAAACCTGCGTGGGTGGATAGCGGTGATACAGCAAAGACTGAATGCCAGAGAAACCCTGTGTGCTGATCAGCTCCTCATGGTACAGCGACCCATCCGGCTGGTGAAACTGGGTGTGGCGTTTGTGCGGAATTTGTCCGAGCTTGTAGTAATAGGTCATGGTGTAGACTGCCTCCGCCGCTTGCTGATTTGCCGCTGTAAAGCCCTAGGTAAAGCCCTAGCTCTATAAATTTCCTCTCAATGCCTGCTCTCGCTCGATCGCCTCAAACAGAGATTTGAAATTGCCTTCGCCAAATCCCCGTGCTTTGCGCCGCTGGATAATTTCAAAAAACAGCGTCGGACGGTCTTGCAGCGTTTGGGTGAAAATTTGCAGCAAATAGCCTTCTCGATCGCGATCGACTAATATCCCTAACTGTGCCAGTTCATCGATCGGTTCATTAATTTTGCCCACGCGCTGTTCCAGGTTGTCGTAATAAGTTGCGGGAACCTGCAAAAACTCTACGCCTGACTTTTGAAGCTGGCTCACCGTCTCGATAATGTCGTCCGTAGCGAGGGCAATATGCTGAATTCCTGCCCCCTGATTGAACTCCAGAAATTCTTCGATCTGCGACTTGCGTTTGCCGTTGGCAGGCTCATTGATTGGAAACTTAATCGTGCCTGTGCTGTCCTGCATCACGCTCGATGTTAATGCCGAATACTCGGTCGAGATTGCCTGATCATCGAAGTGAACCAGCATCTCAAAGCCCATTGTTTTCGCAAAGAACTGCACCCACTGCTCAAGCTGCCCCAGTTCCACGTTGCCTACAATATGATCGATCGCCTTTAAGCCTGCCCCCGATCGGTTGAACTGCATGGACTCACAGGGTGCAAATCCAGGTGCAAATCCGCCTGCATAGTCGCTGCGATCAACAAACTTGATCAGGATATCCCCGTAGGCATGAATTGCAGCATAGCGAAAGACTCCGTAACTATCTTCTGCTTCTGTTGGCTCGATCGCCCCGATCGCTCCCCGTGAGGTTGTGATGTCATATGCCGCTGCCGCATCTAAAACTTCCAGCCCAATCACAGCAGCATGATCGCCGTGCCGCATTACGCCCTGAGAAACCACATGACCAGCCTTTAAGCCACTGCTCAAAATAAACCGAATGGTGCCCTGCTCCATGACATAGGAAGCAACTTCCCGGCT
>NZ_JACJOR010000262.1:0-3577 GCF_014695615.1 Leptolyngbya sp. FACHB-711 | reverse complement strand
CTGGGAATTCTCCAGCCTTTTCGCAGAAAACGAGGCTTTCCCCAATATGCTGAACCCGAAGACTGCTCATGCAGCATGATATGGCAACCCGTCTTTTACTCACCCATGCGAAGCGACCCCTTCAGCCTATCCATCTGGTCATGTAAACCGTCACAGTAGTCTTATCACCGTCAGTCTTATCATCGTCAGTTCTCACTACCGCCCTTTTCTCACCCGCTTCCCGTGATTAATTCCCCTGTGCCCAATTCATCAGAAACTGCTTCAAACCCTTCAAACGCTGCTGTCAAACCGCCTCGCCCCGTGTTTGAAACCGTGTTTGCCTTTCCTCCCAACCGCGAGATTGCAGGCGGCACAGCTTACCTGATTCTGCAGGAGGGCGGCAATATGCTGGTTGACTGTCCTGCGTGGGATGCCGCAACTCGATCGTTTCTTCAGGCGCAGGGAGGCGTGCGGTGGTTATTTCTGACTCATCGGGGGGCGATCGGTCAGGTCAGGTCAATTCAGCAGGAAACGGGCTGCGAAGTGCTGATTCAGGAGCAGGAGGGCTATCTGCTGCCCCAAATGGAAATCACAACGTTTCAGCAAGAGTTTCGCCTCAGCTCCAGCAGTCTGGCAATCTGGACACCTGGACATTCTCCCGGCTCTGCCTGCCTTTATCACGATCGCTTTGGCGGCATTCTGTTTACCGGACGGCATTTGTTACCGAATCAGCAGGGAAACCCGGTTCCGCTCCGCATTGCCAAAACTTTTCACTGGCCGCGTCAGCTTCGCAGCATTGCAGCCCTGCGCGATCGATTCACGCCAGAAACGCTTCAGTTTCTCTGTCCGGGCGCGAATACAGGGTTTTTGCGAGGACAGCGATCGATCGATCGAGCTTTCGATCGGCTCAGTCAGCTTGATCTGGAGGCGATGCGGCTAGAAAAGCCTGGACTCTAACAGCGCAATGACCTCTAGCTGACATTGAAATCATTTGCGCTTAGCGATCGGCGGTTGGGTGAACTGAGAACGGCAAACACTCCGCCCTGAGCAAAGCCGGGAATTGCACCGTCGGGATTGTAGTAGAGCCGCCCGGTCGATTGCGCGTAGACAATTGCTGCGCTGCTGGCTTGTGCCTGGGCAAAGGTCGAAACTGCCTGAAAGCTAATCGATCGGGTCAGGGTAGGGAAGGTTTGGCGATCGAGGACAATCTTGTCTTGACGGGGTGTGAAATCAGTAATGCGGCTGGGCGGATCTTGCGGGTTAAAGGGTGCGCCTGTCGCAAAAATAAACCGATCGCTCCCGGCATCTCCAGTAAGCGTATTTTTTCCTGTGCCACCGCTGAGGGAGTCATTGCCGTCCCCTCCCAGTAAGCGATCGGCTCCCGCGTTGCCCAATAGCGTATCGTTGCCGTCCAGCCCGCGTAGAGTGTCCTTGCCTGCTTCCCCGGCTAGCGTATTGCGTCCGCTGCTTCCAGTGAGGCTGTCCTCAAGCTGAGTGCCGATCGCGTTGGCGTAGTTTCTGATTGGATAGCGAGTCCGGGGGCTGGTGTTGAGCTGAAACGTTGCGTTTGCCAGGTTAACAGAAATCGACGTGCGAGTTTCCTGGGAACCGTTGATCGTACCTGCGCGACTGCGGGTAGGACGCTGCAAAAATACAAAGCTGGTGCGGTTCAGCAAAACCCGTGCGTTGTTCGAGCCACTGCTAGAGACAATCAGATCGGGCTTTTGATCGCCATTCAAATCACCGATCGCTGTTGCAGAAGGGTCACTGTTAGCTAGGGTGAAAAAAGGACGGCTGAAATTGCCTTCGCCATTGGTGAGAATAGTCGCCAGCGAGGAACCATTTTGCAGTGTTGCAATTAAATCAATTTGACGATCGCCATTCAGATCTGCTGCCCGAATCGACGTGGTTCGCGTGTTGGGAAGCAGGGTTTCTCCCCGCGTAAATTCCCCTTTGCCGTTGCCAAACAGCACTGAAATTCCCGCAGAACGAGAGCCATTATTTGCTGTCGCCACATCCTGCCTGCCATCGCCATCAAAGTCTCCAGTTGCCACCCCAAACGGTACAGCTCCCCCAGAGCGATAGCTTTTCGACTCCCGAAAATTGCCGTCTCCAGTTCCTAGCAGCAGCGAAACCGTATTCGAGCCAGCATCCGCTGTGACCAGATCGAGCCTTCGATCGCCGTTAAAGTCTCCGGTTGCCAGCGCGAGCGACTGCCCTCCCAAAATGCGATTGGTCTTTACAGCACGAAACGTGCCGTTCCCGTTGTTTAGCAAAATCGAAACACTGCTCGACCCGCTTCCAAAGTTAACGGCTGCAATATCAGGGCGATCGTCTCCGTTAAAGTCTCCAAGGACTACCTCTCGGGGCTGCGTGCCGACCTCAAGCCGAGCAACGCTGCGAAAACTACCGTCTCCGCGACCCAGCAGCAGCGAAACCGTATCTGAGGTGCGATTTGCAGCCACAATATCAGCGAACCCGTCGCCATTTAAATCGGCGGCTGCTAGCCCACCCGGATTGTCACCAATTTCTAGCTCGATCGCCGGGTTAAACGTGCCCCGACCCGTACCCAAAAACAGCGACGCATCGGTATTGAAGGCAAAGCCAAACGTCGTGATCACCGTATCCAGGTTGCCGTCATTGTTGAAGTCAGCGATCGCAGCACTGTTAGAAAAGGCGTTGAGCGGCAAACTCCCGCCCGACTCAAACCTCAGGTCAAAGTTCAGCAGGTCTTTTCGGTTTGAAGATTGACGCTGAGCAGAAGACAGTTTTTTTGCAAGGGTCATCGCAGCCTCACGCACTCACGGCAGGTCTGCCATATCCAGAGCCTTTTCTCAGGACACATCTAGCCCATCAGATCAGTTTGCTCTCCAGATGTAGCGTCTAGAAGTGTAGCTTACCTGGGGCGATCGGCAGTTTTATTTCTTAAAGTAAATAAGCCCATGACGAGGATTGAACTCATGACCTCACCCTTACCAAGGGTGTGCAAAGAGCGCATTTTGTAAGGATTCTGAGCGTTTGGTCTTGAAGCTGTACCCAAACTGTGCCCAGTATAGCCGGAATGTCTAGGAGCTAGACAGGATTCGATCGCTTCAGTGCTCTCTTTCCTTAGCTCCTTGCCTAGAAGCTACCGTCGCTACGGTTTCAACGATCACGGTCACGTCTAAAGGTTTAGAGACGTAGGTTTGAAAACCTGCTTGATGGATGCGATTCCTACTTACCTCTCTGTCTGAATCAGCGATGATAATTGCTGGAATTGGCTCTATCCCTAGCTCTACCTCTTTGTCTCTCCACAGACCGATAAGCATATATCCGTCTCCATCTGGTAAATGAGTGTTACTGAGGATTACATCCGGTATAAACCGATCTAGAGCTTCTATCGCCTCATAAATGTGGATAACCGCTGTAACCTCTGCACCCCATAGCTGGAGAATGAAGGTAATTAGTTCTCTTGTATCCTGCTCGTCCTCAATAACTAGCAGATGCAATCCTTCAAGGGGCTTACCAGAATCACTCATTTTCCTAAAGAGACTTGCCAATAAAAAGGATAGAGAATTATTGATATCTCGGAATCTATCCTACGACTGGCTAAGTATAA
>NZ_JACJOR010000261.1:0-12111 GCF_014695615.1 Leptolyngbya sp. FACHB-711 | reverse complement strand
TTTGACAAGTCGGAGTTGACCGTTGCTCGCAATCTGAATAGCACCAATACAGAAACCTTTGCTGGGCAGTTCATTCTGGGCATTACCAGAGACGACACCGATAACAGTTCAGTCAAAATTGATGCGGATCTGGCGCAGTTAAATCAAACCTTTGATAGGAACAACGATTCGGTCGATCGCACCCGTGTTTCGCCGCAGCCTTCAATCACCGACTTAACGCTGGAACCTGTAGTTCTGCAAACTCAGGACGAGTCACGTTCTCGTGGAGCCAGCATTACCAATGGCAATCCTCAAAATGCTGCGGATACGGACTGGGTGGATGGGATATTTAACAATAGTGCGCAAGGCAGACTGATCCAATCGCCCCAGCCCACACCCTACCTGGATGATATTTTCCGAGCGGATAATCGCCTTGGTCCAAAGCCCAAAGTCGGACGCCAAAATCCCCTCCCAGTTGAGCAAGTGATCGTCGGCAGCACGATCGGGCAAGACATCCCTAGCGATCGACAAGATCTCATTAGTGCTGATCCTCCTGAGGGCGGCGCAAACTCAGAGGTTGGTCTTGATGGCTACTGGGAACGACGGGCAAGGCTCGAAGGTTTGCGGCTGGTAGTCGGGCAGCGGCTCGAACTCGGCGACGCGGCAGGCTGGGGCGGACCCACCGATGCAAGTGGATTTTCAGCGGACGGTAATCCCCTGGGTGCGGGATCAGAGCCGCTTCGCCCCTGGCCCGGAGGTTGCTCCTCGGCAGCCAATCGCTGCAACGAACAGCGACAGCGACGCACCCTGTTCGATAATCTGCCAGCGGTTCAGGCAACTGCGGTCTACCATGCCAGTGCGCAAACGGGTCGCGACTTTCCCCTGGCTTGTATTGCCACCACTGTACATCCGGGAACCGCTGGAACCCTGGATAGAAGTTCAATATTTGAAAATTTAGCGACTCCCCTTCAGGGAACGGCAGCCATTCCTGGGTACAGCGATCAGGCAACCCCAATGGTGATTAGCGATTTCTTCCGGGGTCGCGGTACAAATGGCTGGGAGTTTGAAACGCCCAGGCTGGACGAGTTTACTAACCCTAACAGTAGCCTGATCACTGCCCTGAAAAATCTGGCGAACTTTGCAGGCGATCCCAACGGCGGCGCGCCCTCTTTCCAACCTCCAGCAACGCAAGTAGGTCGAAACGAAGTCCATCCCTATCCCAGCATGGCGATGTGGGGTGATTTCTCGATGCTGCGGAGAGTCCTGGCTATCTATGGAAGTCGTGGTTATGCTTCCCTGAGTCCTGCTGATAAGACAACGCTCCACACCGCTGCCTGCACCCTGGGTATGCTGGCATACAACGTCGATTACCTGGAAAAGCTTGATTACGCTACCCTGGAAGCCATTCCATTACCCGGAAGTCCTACCCTACGACTACTGGGTAGCCCTCTTCCCCCAGGAGTCACAATCACAGTTGATAACTTCTCCAGCCTGACGAATGATCAAATCGTCACGTACTTCTCTGGTCTGCGGGGACGCATTCGCCTGATTAACCTGATGATTGATGCTGAGACTGAGGTGGCTGCGAGTGAGATTAACGAAAAGGTTCGCAGTGCCAACCCAGCCTTAAACTTAGCCCTGCCTGATTCAGTTTCAGGCAGCCGCATTCTCAGAGATCTGGCACTGATGAGGAGTACGGAGCGGGAGTTCATGACCGCAGTGAAACGTAACAGCAACCCAGAGTTCTACGTGCGTCTGTTAGAACGCTGGCGCGACGATCCGGGTGCTGGAAATGTGGCAGCCCGCCGGGTTATCCAAGACCAGATCTACCTGGCTCAGCTCATTATTACGAAGGAGCAAGTTGCCCGCGATCGACAGTTTGGCTTTTACGGTGCCTATGGGGAAAACACAGGCGCAGAAGAAGGAAACGAAACAGAGCGGGTATTAGCACAGGCTCCATTAGGGCAATGCCAAGCCTGGAATGCCATTGCCACCGACACCACGCCCAAGGATGCGCTTTTCAATCTCTGTTCCTATCGTCCTCGCTATCCCATTCTCTATTCGCTCTTTCCTGCGGGAACCAGTGATACCAATCCGACCCCTGCCCCAACGGTTGCCGCAGCCCTTGACGGTGCTGGAACAGACGACTTTATCTCCCATCCTGACTACCAGGGAATTGCAGGCAGTGAAAACGACCTCTATGTCCGTGACTCAGAAGACCGGAGCACCAGAGGAACCTATATCTCACTGCAGAATTCCACGGTGACCTATAACGTGGTGCGTCCTGAGAATGTTGCCCTGCGTCCTCGCAGATTGCCAATGCCCAATGCCAGCCATACTGCTCTGGGTGGGGCACTCCGCGATCGATCGACGGGAACGATTATGGCGGGGCAGGATTGGCTGCTGCCTACAGGTGCTGGGCTATCAGATAGTGTCACTGGGGTAACGGATGGTCGTACACCCAACGGCAACGCCCGTAACTGGATTAAGGTTTGCTCGGTGTCCTGCTCCTTCCCGGCAGAAAGCTCCAACAACGCAAACTATCCTCGCCTGCTCCAGCTGACTAGCGCGACTGGCGCAAATAACACGCCTGGCGCAATGTTCCCCGTCATGTTTAAGGATCATGCCTTCTTTAACGGACGGGAAATGATGACGGTCAGAAGCCTGGATCTCGACCTCGACCTGATGCGGAATAGCCAAAGCAGCGTGGGCTCTGACTACTGGCTTCCCAGAAGCGGTATTGTGTACGCCTTCCGAGAAGATTCAGTATCTGAGGCAAATATTGTTCGTCCGGCTAGCAATCGCTGGAGCAGCTGCAATACCGAAGCGCGTATGCAGACGACCGCGACCTGCCAGATGAATACCTACGCCGATGCCTATGCTTCAACCGACCCCCCTCTGAACGCTGCCAACCGGATCACGCCAAAACCTGTGGATTACCTGCCTGATCCCGATCGTCGTCCGTACGGGTTCCGCTTAAAGCAGGGCATCTCTCTGGTCAGGGGCGGAGCTGCTGCCAATGAAAACAACCTGTGGCGGGGCCTCTCCTTTGTGACAGCCAACCCTGCCTACATTCTGGGCGACTTCAACCTGCACCGCACCTTTGATGCAGCCCCCGCTGCTCTCGAAGAGTTTACGGCTCCCCTGGCAGCGAACTACGGTAACTTCTACCAGCGTGGCTCCGGTGGGGCAAACGGAACCTTAAACGAAAACTTTGCGAAGTCTACAACCGACCAGTTCCGACCGAGCGAAGTTGTGGCAGATGCCGTCACGATCCTGTCGTCTAGGTTCTGCGATGGCAGTATCCAAGATGCGATGACAACCGCAGGTCGGCGTGGTCGAACAGTGGAAGTAGAACCTTCTTCGCTACAGGGTCGTTATGGATGCAGTACCCGTACCACATCGTTCCTGAACCAAAACCGTCCGACGGTTCTGCCCAATGCTGACCCGCCTAACACCCAGAAACAGGCGCGCTGGGTGACTGCCAACATTGCAGATAGCTATCCCCTGATTCTGCGAGATTTGGCATCTGGCAATAACCCCGATATTGGGGATTCGCCCCTCTTGATTAGCCGCAGTGGAATGCCCATTCAGTGGAATGCGAACGACGGCTTCCGGGAATACCGCGCAGCTGACGGCTTTTATCGCACGAGCCAACGACGGGCAATCAACGAGGCGCCAAACGCAACACGAATCAACACGATCGTGGTAGGAGGTCTCGTTCCGACGCGCTCTAACCAGGGCTACGGAGGGTTGCACAACTTCCCTCGCTTCATCGAGTGGTGGAAAGACAAAGACCTGTTCTTCTCTGGAGCATTCCTTCAGCTCAACTTCAGCAGCTATGCGACTGCGCCGTTTGACCTGGATGCCTGGGAGCAGGGAGCCACGCCTGCCAGGGGAGCGGGTTGTCCACAGAATGATACGAGCACAGAAGACATTTGCTACTACGAGGCTCCAGATCGCCGCTGGGGTTATGATCCGGCACTGCAATACGGACCTCCGGCTCCAGTTGCCGAACGATTCCAGCAGCCTGACTCAACTCGCAGCGAGTTCTACTCAGAGCCTCCGGCGGATGATCCCTATATTGCACGTTTGAGCCAATGCGTCGCGCCAAATAGCTGTCGCCCAAGCTAGGCAAGATCGCCCAATGGAATGTCCTTGCTGCTAACCCCTGCGGCAGGGCATTCCCTCAAGCCCATCTGCGTTTGCCTGTCCTAGAGTTTGCTTGTCCTAAAGTTTGCTTGTCCTGCATTTGCCTGTTCTGGAGTTTGATGGTTCTGGAGGAGTTCTGCCAAGGAGATGTCTATGTCTGCCCATCCTGCCCACCGTTTAATCTGGTTTCTGCTCTGGCGATCGGGTCGCCAACCGTCGATCGTCTCCCGATCCGGGTCTGAGCAAGGCTTAACCATCATGGAATGCCTGGTAGCAGTCATGCTGATTGTCATTACAATCGCAATGGTTGCCCCGCCACTGGTGTTAGCCACCGCTACACGAGTCCAAAATCGCCGGGCAGAACAAGCCCTCCAGGTCGCTCAGGGTGAGGTCGATCGCATCCGGGCACTGGTTTCAACGGGGCAGCACGCTCCGGCAAGCCTCCCTGCGTCAGTGGCTGGAGCAACGGCAGGAACTCTGGCAAGTGTGGCTGCACCGACTCAGATCGATGCACGGCTACGAAGCCTGAACCCGACCGGAACAGAATGCTCGAATCGGTTTGACCCAAGCTCATCTCCCCCTGCTGTTGCCGTTAACGCGGTGTTGCCCATTGATGTCGATGGCGACTGCGTGCCGGAGTATCTAATGCAAATTTTTCGTACCCCTGGCTTAGTTTCCAGATCAGAAGGAGCAACAGGTCAGCAGTCGCGCCCCTCAGAGTTTGATATTGGCATCCGGGTTTACCCGATTCAGGCAGCTGAAAACTTTTCGCCGCAAGCATCCCGCAATGCGCTCACGTTACCCAACGACCTGAGAACCGAGCCTGCCCAACTTCAGCTCACCAGCGGCACTCTCCGCAAACGTCCCCTCGCCGCTTTCTACACAAAGCTAGTCTGGACCGAAGAAAGAACCTCGCTGTGCAGCTTCTTTTCCCAAGCCGATCGCCAAAGAATTGCGTCCTGTTCTAGCGTATTTCCGGCGGGTTCTCCCTGACGCTCAATGTTTCTGATAACTCCGTGCATCCTTAGAGTACCCAACCCCTATGGCTAGACGCTTCCTTCTATCGCGGCTCAAACGCCTGCTGATTCCTCAGGCAAAGCCAGAGCAAATCAATTCGAGTCGGGCAAAGTCGATGACCCCCCAGGGGAAATTGCTTCCGATCGCAGCAACACCGAGCAACCGAGGATTTACACTGCTGGAACTGCTTGTCGTTGCCGTGATCGGTGGCGGTCTGGTCTCCGGCTTGATGTTTATTGTGGTGCAGCTTATGCAAGCCGATCAGCGCGAGTCAGCTCGCACGGAAACGCAGCGCGAAATGCAGCTTGCAATGGACTACATCAGCAATGAACTTCGAGAAGCCGTCTTTGTTTACACCGGCGAATATATGCCAACCCTGACCCAGCATTTGCCTGCATCCCTTACTGAGTCAGGGAAGGTGCCGATTCTTGCATTCTGGAAATATCAGCCTTTCCCGGATGCCGTTAAAGCTGCCTGTGTTTCTGCCAATCCACCCGCTGGAGTGGGCTGTATGTCAGGTCAGTCCTACGCGTTAGTGGTTTATTCGCTCGAACGAAGACCTGCTTCAGGGACTCCCTGGCGAGGAGGAGCGAGAATTACGCGCTATGCATTAACTCAGTTTGAAGGGAATAGCACAACCATTACATCTGGCTATGTCAACCCTGGCGATGAAGGAAATTTTGCAACGTGGCCTTCCATGGGCGGTGTAAACCTGCAAACTGCTGCAGGAGGTCGCCCTGCCGCTTCCTCAGGCACGGTTAACACGCTGGTTGATTATGTAGACGGGCAAACCACCTTTAACACAACCGTTCGCTGTCCTGGTGACGACGGAACAGCTGCAAGAAAACCCTACAGCCTCTCTCCGCCAGACTCCATGCTCAGTGTTTCTTCGCCCCCAATGCCTCGTAGTTTCTATGCCTGCGTCATTTCTACCCAGGAAGTAGCCACAGTAACCGGTACCCAAAACTTGCAAACGGTCGGTGAATATCAGGATGTCGTTTTATATCTACGCGGTAGTGCGGTCGGCAGACCTGGAATCTCCACGGCTCTGAGCGCTCGATCAGCTGAACTGCTGCCCACACTGGAGACCAGAGTACTGCTGCGCGGTGTCCTAACCCGTCAACCTTAGGAGTGATTCCGTTTATTAGACCCTCGCCCCTAAAAAGAGACCAGCGAGAGCGAGATCAACAAAGAGGGCAAGGATTTGCAAAAGAAGGTCTATCGTCTTGAAGCGATACCACGAGAAACCAGGAGACAGACGATGAAATATGAATTTAGGCAGACTGCACCAGCCGGATTTACGATAGTCGAGCTGCTTGTCGCAGTGCTGATGTCTGGCATTCTCGCCGCAATTGCTGCACCAAGCTGGCAAGGATTCGCCGCTTCCCGACGGGCAGACACGGCGCAAAATGAAATCCTGCAAACACTGCGGCAGGCACAGGCAGATGCAATCCGCACGCGCCGATCGCAAACGGTGACCTTTAACCCGACGGCAACGCCTCCAACTGTCCAGGTTGGTAGCCGATCGCCAGTACGATTGGGCGAAGAAACAACCCAGGCTCAGCTTCGACCTGGAATCCTCTCACTCGCAGTGAGCAATAGCAGCACTACCCCCAATAACGTTGTCGAATTTGATTCGCGTGGAACGGTGACAAAAGGCGTAAATATGATTATTACCGCGACTTCGGCTGGAAACAGCAACCGAAAACGCTGTGTAATTGTTGCAACACTTCTGGGGACACTTCGAACGGCTCAAAATAGTGATTGCAACTCGATCTAGTTTGCTCCAGCTGGGTTTTTCCAAACCTATTTCTTGAGCAACCAGCAGTCCTAGCCCAACCGTAAGGAAAGGATCGTTACGGATTTAGAACGGATTCAGAGTTGAGATACGCTCCTCCTGTTTTAGTTATCTAAGAAGAGATTTTGACTCAAGGCTGTATCAATGCAGTATCGATGTAGCAGCAATGCAGCGATCGTCATACTTCCTGCAAATTCCCAATTCGCTCCAACCACTTAGGCATCAGCTATTAATCATCCTTTTAACGTGCTGCTGACCTGTGGCAAGATGGCATCAGTCTAAATTTCGATGCTGTGTCTGTTAAGAACTCGTGCACATAACCCGATCGCTTCTAAAAGTTTTTGAGAGTCGTAAAATTGCCGCGCTGCTACTGCTAGGATTTGCCTCTGGGCTGCCGCTGTTTCTGACCAGTCGAACCCTGCAAGCCTGGATGACAATGGAACAGGTGGACTTGAAGGCGATCGGCTTATTTAGCTTGGTGGCACTGCCCTATTCGCTCAAGTTTCTCTGGTCACCGCTGCTCGATCGCTATGTGCCGCCGTTTCTGGGACGCAGACGAGGCTGGCTGCTGGTCTCCCAAGTTTTGCTGACGCTGGCGATCGGCTTGATGGCACTGCAAAACCCCCGACAGACCCTCCAGTTGCTTGCCCTGAATGCGCTGCTGATTGCCTTTTTGAGCGCGACGCAGGATATCGCGGTTGATGCCTACCGAGTCGATGTGCTGGAAGAACGGGAAACCGGAGCCGGAGCCGCCGTTGCCGTATTGGGGTATCGCATCGCGCTGCTGCTCACCGGATCGCTAGCGTTGATCCTGGCAGATCGGATTTCCTGGCAGCTAGTGTATCTGTGCCTTGCCGGACTGATGGCGATTTGTATTGGTTTTACGCTGTTTGCGCCTGAACCTGATTCATCCCTGGGCGAAAATCGTCCGCCTGCCACGCTTGCCGATGCCGTGATTCTGCCCTTTCAGGAATTCTTCCGGCGCTCGGGCCTGGGAATGGGACTGACCATTCTGCTCTTCATCGTGCTATATCGCTTTGGCGATGGATTAGTGGGCAACATGGCAACGCCGTTTTTGTTGCAAACCGGATTTAGCCAGACGGATATCGGCGCGATTCAAGGCGGAATGGGGCTGTTGGCAACGATCGTGGGTGCGCTGGCAGGGGGCGCCATCTTGGGGCAAATCGGCATTTATCGATCGCTCTGGGTCTTCGGCATTTTTCAGGCAGTCAGCAACCTCGCCTATTTCGCCCTGGCGCAGTTGGGGCAGAACTATCCGGCAATGGTGCTGGCAATTAACATCGAGAATTTTTGCGGCGGGCTGGGAACGGCTGGCTTTGTTGCCTTTTTAATTAGCTTGTGCAATCACCGCTTTTCGGCAACTCAGTACGCGCTGCTGTCGAGTCTGGTGGCAGTTAGTCGGGATATTTTGGTCGCGCCTGCCGGAAGCGTGGCACAAGCAACAGGCTGGTCTACTTTCTTTTTGCTCACCCTGCTAGCGGCTCTGCCCGGACTGCTGCTGCTGCCAATTTGCGCTCCCTGGAATCAAAAGCCCGCATTGGCGAACCCTCCAGAGTCTTATAATTCTGAACTGGAGACAGACGAAGAAGATCGATCGCAGTTGTAGGATAGAAATATCAAGCTTTTTGCGGCTCAATCCTTATCGCTGCTGTTCCCAAGCATGGCTATTTTTCGTCAGTATATTGCCCCGCTCATTGTTGTTCTAATTTTCTTTGTAGCTCTGATTGCCGTCAGTGCTCGTATCTTTTTACCGTCTGACCTGGCGGCTCCTGCCCCCATCGAAGAAGTCCGCCCGGAAGGAGCTTCACCCACAAAAACCGCTGCCGCAGCGATCGTTTCTCCTGCCCTTTCTTCCACAACGGATGTTGGCGTTGCCGATCTGCCGCCCACTCTGGAAACGCTCGTTCGCGGTTTTCCGTCTGTGGATGGCGCGATGTAGTAAGATTCGGAGCAAAGTTTGGGTCATGAGTAGCCGTTTTGCTTGCGAGGTCAGCGGGTGAACCTGCCATCCGGCTATCGGTTGCGTTCTGGCTCAGGACTCGATCGCGCCCTGCTGGTCAAATTTATGCAGCGCACTTATCAGGAACTCTTTCCTGGGAACGGATTCGCGCACCTCTCGCATACCGTCGAGCAATATCTTTCTGCAGAAACGCCGCTATTCTGGGTCGAACATACCGCATCGTCCTTTTCCTCACCTTCCTCACCTTCCATCGCCTGTCTCTGGATGGGAACCGCGATCGATCAAATTGAGGGTGATCGATATCCCTATATTTTTCTGCTGTACGTTCATCCCGATTATCGACACCTGGGAATTGGAACTGCCCTGATGCAAAAAGCAGAAGATTGGGCGCGTGAAAGAGGCGATCGCCAGGTTGGTCTACAGGTGTTTGTGCAAAATCAGGCTGCGCTGCGACTCTACGAGAAATTGGGCTATCAGCCGCAGTCGGTGTTTATGGTGAAGCAATTTTCAGAATAAGACTCAAATATAAGACGTAGGCATCAGACATAGACATAAGACTGAAACCAGAATAGAACTCAATTATTTATCGCCAAACGGTCTCACATACGCACCCTGCCCTGCATTCCCCCCCTACCTTCTCATTCCCCACCCCCTCATGCCCCTCACACAACTTCCGCTTCATGGCTCAGAACCCCTTTGTTCGCGTCTGATCTTCGGCGTTTGGCGCATGGCGGAATGGCAGATGACTACGGCTCAGATTCGGGAACTGATCGATCGCCTTATAGAATGGGGCATCACGAGCTTTGATCATGCTGATATCTACGGCGACTACACCTGCGAAGGTCTGTTTGGGGCAGCTCTGGCAGAAGATCCAGCGTTAAGAGAGCAAATCCAAATCATTGATAAATGCGGAATTCGGCTTGTGTCCGATCGCCGTCCCCAGCATCAGATGCACGATTACGATACGAGTGCTACCCATATCCATGCTTCTGTAGACAACTCCCTGAAGCAGCTCCACACAGATTATCTGGACGTTTTGCTAATCCATCGTCCTGACCCGCTGATGGATGCGGATGAAGTTGCCCAGGCATTTATCGATCTAAAGCAAGCTGGGAAAGTGCGTTATTTTGGTGTGTCGAATTTCACGCCCAATCAGTTTAATCTGCTGGCTTCGCGGTTGCCGTTTCCCCTGGTTACGAATCAAATCGAAATTTCGGTGCTCCATCTAGAACCCTTCATGAACGGAACGCTGGATCAGTGTCAGCAGTTGCGGATCGCACCAATGGCCTGGTCGCCGCTGGCAGGAGGTCGTTTGTTTCAACCTAAAGACGATCGCACTCAGCGAATTCAAACGGCACTGCAACATATTGGCGAACAGTTCGGCGGAGCCACGATCGATCAGGTCGCCTTTGCCTGGCTGTTAACCCACCCCGCCCGGATCATTCCAATTCTGGGAACCGGTAAGCTCGATCGTATTCAGGCAGCAGTCGCGGCTGAACAATTACGGCTAACGCGAGAGCAGTGGTTTACCATCTGGACTGCTTCAACTGGAGCCGAAGTCCCATAACTACACCAAAATAAGACATAAAAATAAAAAGCGTGGCAGGGTTACCCACCACACTTAATAGAGTTACTCAGAACTACTGAGAATTATTCAAAAATCCAAATCCCGATCGACCTAAAAATACGATCGCGATTTCAGATTGATGCAGACTACACCGCAGCGAAGAAATTCTTCGACTTCACGGGGTCAGGAATCATCGTGGCTTCACCCGGCTTCCAGTTGGCAGGGCAAACTTCGTCGGGGTGAGACTGAACGTGCTGAATCGCTTGCAGTGTGCGGAGGGTTTCGTCCACACTGCGACCAAATGCCAGGTTGTTGATCGTGGCGTGCTGGACCACACCATCTTGGTCGATGATGAATAGACCACGCAGTGCCACACCTGCTTCCGGGTCAAGCACGTTGTAAGCTGCGCTGATTTGCTTTTTGATGTCAGCGACGAGCGGATAGTTCAGATCACCCACACCACCAGCCTTACGATCGGTCTGCGTCCATGCGAGGTGAGAGAATTCGCTGTCTACCGATACACCCAGAACTTCGGTGTTGATGCTCTTGAACTCATCATACCGATCGCTGAACGCCGTAATTTCGGTTGGGCAAACAAACGTGAAGTCGAGCGGGTAGAAGAACAGCACGACGTATTTGCCGCGATAGTCAGATAATTTGATTGTCTTGAATTCCTGATCGTACACAGCCGTTGCCGTGAACTCAGGGGCAGGCTGACCAACTCGGAGGCATCCTTCCATGCTGTAGGTCAAGGTCATGAATTACTCTCCTTAAATGCGTCTTAATGCGTCTCAGTGCGTCTAACGAACATGAACCCGATGAACTCTTCACCGAACCGTGTCCTAAAATTTGTTCAGGTCACTCGGTGCAGAGCGATTTCAGGATAATTCAGGTGACTTAGGGTTAGGTGGACTTGGGCCACAATTCAAATGACGGGAAAGACAGAGAATCTTTGATCAAAACTTTTACAAAAAGCTTCAGAGATTCAAGCCTGCGCTCGAGCGTCATTACAATCTGTTACGACTATATCATACTCATAACGATTTTGAGTATCCCGCCCCAAAGCAGTTTCCCTTATGCACTCCTCATCTCCTTATCCATTCCTAGACCTACTCACTCCCTGCCTCACCTTTAAACTTCTCCACGTAGGATAGAAATACCCACTATCCTAAGGAGACCGGATTGGATCGAATCGATGAGCGAGATACCCGCGAGTGGCTGCTCACCAACGGCATCGGTAGCTTTGCTTGCGGAACAGTCTGCGATGCCCATACCCGCACTTATCATGGCTGGCTAATGGCGGCTCTGGAGCCTCCCGGTCGGCGAACGCTACTGCTGTCGCGGATTGATGCAGCGATCGAAATTGGCGGACAGCGATTGCAGCTCGGCGTGAATTTCTGGATTAGCGGCGCGATTTCTCCGCAGGGCGATCGGCTACTGCGATCGTTCACGGTTGATCCGGTTCCCGCCTGGATTTGGGGACAGGAGCACTGGCAGCTTCAGCGTCGCCTGGTGATGCCCTACGGAGTGCTGTCTCCCCAAAACGATGAGCCGCCTAGACTCAAAACCCGAACGCTGATTCACTATCGCTATGAGGGCAATCAGCCTGCCCTGCTT
>NZ_JACJOR010000260.1:0-39661 GCF_014695615.1 Leptolyngbya sp. FACHB-711 | reverse complement strand
GCACGGTTCTTCCCCGTTATGCGGGTGCCTCTACCTTTGCTCGATTGCCCGAACTGCGCGATGTGAACCACTGCGATGTCGCGATCGTCGGTATTCCTTTTGATGCGGGGACGAGTTTTCGTCCAGGGGCGCGATTTGGACCGCAGGCAATCCGTCAAGCGTCGCGAAATCTGCGGACGCAGTATCATCCTGCCTATAACGTGGAGCCGTTTATGGTGCAGCAGGTTGCCGATGCCGGAGATATTGCCTGTAATCCATATCATATTAATCAGGCAATCGAACAGATTGAAGCGGCTGCGACCGAACTTCTAGCACAGTGTGGGGCAATTGTGAGTTTAGGGGGAGATCATACGATCGCCTATCCGCTGCTGAAGGCAATTAATCAACGTTACGGACCCGTTGCACTCGTTCACTTCGATGCCCATCTCGATACCTGGGACACCTACTTTGGTGCGCCCTACACGCACGGAACCCCATTTCGCCGTGCGGCTGAAGCAGGCTTATTTTTAGACGATGCCTCAATCCATGTTGGCATTCGGGGTCCGCTCTATAGCCGCAATGATTTGAACAAAGATAGTGAACTGGGATTCAAAATTGTTCACTGTGATGAGTTTGAAACGATCGGCATCACTGGAGTTGTCGAGCGAATTCGGGAACGGGTCGGCGATCGTCCTTTGTATTTATCCATTGATATTGATGTGCTCGATCCGGCTCATGCACCGGGCACGGGCACGCCTGAAGTTGCAGGAATGACCAGTCGCGAATTATTGGGCGTGCTACGCGGACTGGCGGGTCTTTCGGTCATTGCTGCGGACGTTGTAGAGGTTGCACCTGCATACGACCATGCAGAGATTACCTCGCTTGCCGCTGCCACAGTGGCTTACGAACTGATAAACCTGCTGGCACTCAGTCCAAAACTCAGTCCAAAACTCAGTCCAAAACTCAATCCTCAATCAAGTCAGAATAATTCGCTCTCAAGTTCCAACCAGAGCAACGAGAACGTTTTATTGAACGAGTGAATGAAGTGCAGAGGTTATTTGAAGCCATTTAATTAAAGATAGGGTGGTGTATTAAAGAATGCAGCGATCGCGGGAGCGGGTATCATTCGCTTACTTGGTTTTGAAGTGAAACAAGCAGTTGAGCAAGGGCATCTCTTGACCCTTACAAATCAAGCTTTGCTCTAACAATAGTCCCCAGGAACTTCCAACTTTGGGCGATCGCCTAAATGGTTTTAATGCAGAAATATTCCGCATTAGTTGGTGTGTTGTAATTCGCTTCAACAATCTCAAAACCTGCTCGCGTTAGCATTGCCTCGATAATCCATCCATAAGTGCTGTGTTCTTCCCGTACGTGCATCTCAAAATCTTTGGCTGTCCACCCTTCTCCAGCGGGTTTAGCAACCTGTTTAATCCAATCATTGATTGATGCTTCGTAGTCTGCGGCTGGAAAGGAGAAGATGACATCTCGCAGATAAAACACGCCGTTCGGCTTTAACATCGCCGCAATTCTCAGGAAAGCTGCCATCTTCCAAAAATCGGGGAGAATGTGCAGTGCATTTTTAGTGACGACGAAATCGACGAATTGGTCTTGATGCTCATAGCTTAGAAAGCCTGCCTGATGAAACTTGAGCGTAGTTACGCCTGCTTTTTGTGCTTTGTTTTGAGCATTGGTGAGCATCGCCTGTGAGATATCGATCGCGTGGACAGAAGCTCCCGTCAGCGCAGCTTGAATGGCAAAATTTCCTGTGCCCGCACCTAAATCAATAACCGTATGTTCCGCAGCAATTCCTAATCGGGTTACTAAAGCCTGTTCCTTTTCGGGTGTGCTCGATGTTTGATTGCGATCGTACACTGCAACCTGTGCAGCATCCTCAAAGTCGATGCCAGCCATAGTGGATTCATCAAAATACCAGGCAGGAAAAGTGGGCATCGGTTTCACCGAGTCGTAAATCGTCCCATTTCCGGCAAGGGCGAGGGACTTTGAATTTCTTTTGGTTCAATGTGGGCTGATCTGGGGTTTCTCATTCAAGATCATCTAGCCCCGATCTCCTGACTCCCGGTGAGCAGCCCGATAATGGGGAAACTGCCCCTTTCCTCCCAACCGTTGATCTGCAAAAGCGGCTCCTTTGAATACCAAAGCATCAATGAGGACAGGGATTGAGGATAGATCTCGTGGTTTTATTGGTTATTTGTCCTCAATCCGATTCAAATCCTTTTGGTTTAAATCCGGCGTTGCCGAATGCAAATACACAAAGTCACTGATTGGAGCAGGGCGGGGAAGGGCGGAAGAATAAGGGCAGTTTTTGTGTTTACACCAGGTCACTTTAATCAATGAAGTTCAATCAGGGTCAATCCATTCAATTGAATCGATTCAATTGAATCGATTCAGATCAATCAATGTTGATCGAGGTGGGACCCGATGAGGAACCGCTAGTTGCCCCTGCCGTTGCCGTGAGCGGAGCTTTGCGAAAATCTGCATAAAGCCGATCGCGCCAGTCCCAAAAAGGCTTGAGCAGCGGATCGTTGATTAGCTCGATCGTTCCTTTGCCTTTAATGGCGGCAGGCAATTCCAGATACGACCCGATCGGAAACTTCACGTACATGGTCATGGCTGCAACTGCAAAATCTGCCAGCGTCGGCTGATCGCCTAGCAAATAAGGCTGATCGCGCAGCATCTCGCTCAGGGATTCCAAGCTGCGGTGCATTTCTTTACGGGCAGACTTGATTGCATCAGGGCTAGCTCCTGCCCCAAACCCTACCAGATCGATCGCCTCACGCGGCACAGACTGAACTAAATTTCTCAAAAATCCGGGGGTTCCAGACGGCAGAGCCGAGGTCAAAAAGGTCGAATCCTGACCGACTGCGCTAATCAGCAGTTTTCGAGCATTGATGCCCACCGAATCGTCTGCCCACTGTTCTAAAATCAAACACTGCGATCGCCGCTGCGGCTCGGTCGGAATCAGCGGGCGTTCGGGATATTTGCGATCGAGGTAAAACGCGATTTCTGTAGAGTCAGCAATCACCTCGTTGCCATCCTTGAGGACAGGAACCTGCCGCTGCCCCGACATCCGAAAAATGTCAAGCTGCCCAATTCCTGGGGTGATCTCGATCTTGCGATAGGCTAAGCCCTTGTAGTCCAGAATTAGCCGCACTTTTTCACAGTAATGGGATAGCTCAAACTGGTAAAGCTCCAGCATGGTCGTCTCCTTGTTGATTGACTGTCGCTTTTAACTTAGCAAGTTTCTTCAGGATTCAGGCGACCCGTTCTGCATAATTTTTGTGCCGCTGAGGAGGAATTCAAGCGAACTTGATAGGATGCAAAGCAACAATACAAGACGAAAATGCAGCGGAAAGGCAGCACAATTCTCGTCATAAAATAAACAATCAATTTTGCGTTTAACTGAGATTTTTGTACCCTTCCCGCCGCATACAGCAAGGCACCTCTGCATTTTTTGTGATTCATTTAGCCAGTCCGGGAACAATGAACTCTGTAAACGCCAGTTTACGAAACAGAAGACACCTTGTAGGGCGATCGGTTCAGGGACAACCTATTCTGGACGGTCGCTTTTCTCACCCTATTTTCGGTCAAATTCTCGTACGGTAATCAAGCGAGCTTTGTAGAAAAACATCGGGTTTGTGCGACAATCGGGATTATTTTATCCCTAAGCAATGAAAGCCTATCTGCAAGCGAGCGAAGTGATTGATCACCAGCATCCAGAGGTTCTGGCACTTGCCAGGAAAATTGCAGCCGTACCGATGAACGAATCGATCGCTCCAGAAGGAAAACTGCTCCGCATTGCAGAAGGCTGTTTTGAGTGGGTGCGAGACGAAATCCATCATAGCTATGACTATCAGCTTAATCCTGTGACCTGTCGCGCTTCAGAGGTGCTTCGGCATCGAACAGGATACTGCTATGCGAAAAGCCATCTCTTAGCCGCACTGCTACGGGCAAACGGCATTCCAGCAGGGTTTTGCTATCAGCGACTGAGTGTGAATGATCAGGGTGCTCCCTACAGCCTGCACGGCTTTAATGCGGTTTATCTGCCCGAATCCGGGTGGTATCGGGTTGATGCCAGAGGCAATCGATCGGGGATTAATGCCCAATTTACGCCACCCCAAGAAAGATTGGCATACAAAATTCGGCTTCCTGAAGAAGCAGATTTTCCGGCAATTCTGCCAGAGCCGCTCCCGATCGTGGTCAACGCTTTGCAGTCCCACAAAACCTGGAATGCACTGCTGAAACAGCTTCCCGACGTTCCCCTGCAAGATGCAAACCGCTATGGATTAAATGCTGAATTACAGCGTTTTTCACTCTTATAAGGTACGGGGGTTCAGGGGCTGCGCCCCATTTTTTGCACTTCAATCGCCTGAACAAGGCTGTAAGCGCTGAATTTATCAAGAATGAAATCCAGCTACAGCAATGACTCAAACTCCGATCGCAACGCCTCCAGATCTGCCAGCCGTCCGACGAGCAAATTTTCACTGCCTGCCTCGGCGAGTCGTTTTTTCCAGCGATTGACCTGCTCTGCGTTGTTCAGCCAGAACTGAACGACTGTGTCCACCACCCGATCGAGGTTCCAGTTTTGGCGCATTGGCAGAGATTCGACAGATTCTAAAAAAGCGTCTAGCGTACAGTGATAGGAGCCGAAATAAGCTGCGCGTTCTGTTAGATCAATTCTGTTCTCCTGGCTCTGAAGCTGATGATTAAAAAAGTATAAAACTGGAGATACACCAATAATCTCGAATGTGTATTCCATACGAGCCTCTGTTGCTTGAGATGATGTAAGTTGTTTTTATTGTTGAGTGATTCTAACAAAGCTAAATTTAGTTTTTCTAGTTCTTCAGATACATTTTTAAATGTCAATCTTCAATCTCAATCTTTCACTCTATTTTTTACAAAAATTCAACCGATGCAGTGTTTATCTTCTAAATCAAGTCTTCTAAATCAAGCCTTCTGAAGAAAGTCTTAAATTCAGCCCGGTTTAACCCATGCCTCACCACTTGACCCTGCTACGCATCCCGCATGACGCAGCCTGACCTCCGCGCCCTCGCACAACAGGGAAATCCTCAGGCGATCGCCCTCTGGTTAAACCAGACCCTTCAGCCACGCGGAGTCACTGCCAAAGTGCTGACCAGAGCAAGCCTGCTCAAGATTTTGCTCATTGCCGATCGCCCTCTGGAACAGCAGGCATTTGTCGAACTGGTCAAGCAGCAGATTCGCGAGCTAGATTTGCCCCATCTTCAGCAGATTAAAGTTTACTGTCAGCTTGCTGGAAACGATCGTCCGACCTGGATTGCTGAGTTTTCTCCTATTCCATCCGAGTCTCAGAGCAGGGCACTCGTTCCCGTTTCTGCCAGTGTTGAGGAACCCAGACTGCCCCCCAAAAATCTTTCCTTCACGGTTCTGTTTCCCTATCGGGAGGTGTTGCGCCCAGAGCGATATCAAAGTGCGATCGTACGGCTGTTGCTGTTTTTGGGGCTTGTGCCGTTGATGATCAATCTGCTAGCGAAACAGGTAAGCCTTGCCCAAACCGCTTGGCTCACGGCAATTTATTATGCGATCGTCTGGGGTCTAGTGTTCTACCACCTGATCAAGCCGAGCCGGGTTTCCTGGGGTTATGCGATCGGGTGTGTTCTATTCACGGTGTTTATTAGTATTCCCGGGCTGCTGCTAGTGCAGCGGATTCCGCCGTTTAGCTTGCTCTATGGGGTAACAGAACAGGGGCTGCCGGGTCGTTTGATCGGGTTTGTGCTGGGGGTGGGGATTTTAGAGGAAGCTTGCAAGGCAATTCCGTTGCTTTTGCCGCTGCTGCACGCTCGCAGGCTCCCTGAGCCGCCCACGATCGCTTTTTATGGGGCGATGTCTGGCTTGGGGTTTGCCGTTGCTGAAAGTGGAGCCTATGCCGTGCAGTATGCGATCGGCTTAACGCGGGGACAGATTGATCTGGGAATGTATCTGGCAACCCATTCGATTCGCTTTGGGTCGCTGCCGCTCTTTCATGCCGTGCTGACGGGCATCGTGGGCTATTTTATTGGGCTGTCAGCTCGTTATCCCAGTCGCCGAGCCGCCCTACTGTTACTGGGTTTGACGATCGCCGCCGTTTTGCACGGACTTTATAATGCGGTTTCCGGCGGACTGCCCGGTTTAGGAGTCGTAGGTTTTAGCATTCTGCTGTTTGTCGCCTACCTCGATCGCAGTTCCCAAATCATGCAGTATCTTGAACAAATTGAGCAGGCCCGATCGCAGCGCCACTCCTTGTAGAAACTAAATGTAGAGTAGAAACTAAATGTAGAACCCCTGAGACTCCTCTAACCTGATCTAACCCTGCTCTTGCGTACAAACCACCAGCAATTCTTCGATCGCCCCCACCTTCAAGATCGGCACATTTAACGCCTGAGAAAGTTCGCTCACGGTCAGGTCATCCAGAAAGCGCTCGTCATCGTGCTTCAGCATCACCGCAGGCAGCAGAATTCCGTCCCCGAGGTCGCGTCCGCGCAGCGCGGTTAAAATGTCCTGTCCGGTAATCAGCCCTGTCACGCTGATCTGCTGTCCCCAATACTGGCTATTCAAGGCAACCAGATCAATCGTCAGTCCTTCCACCTGATTCAATCGCTGGACGATCGGCTGGAAGGCAAACTCCACTGCATTTCCCACAATCCAAGTGTAGCGGCGTGGCGTAGGCACACGGGGCGGAAGCTTTCTGGCAGCGGTCTGAAACTGCTTTAGAAATTGCTGGATTGAACCCACGCCATTCCCTAACTGCGGGTAATCTTCGTAATGCGATTCTGGCGGCAGTTCCTCGCGTCCAATCAAAAACCACTCGTCGGCTAACCAGGCAAAGGTGGTTCCTATCTGCTGACGGAATTTTGCCTGTAAGGGCTGTACCTGAGCAATCACTTCTCGCGCTTTTTCCGGTGTGACGGGCACAAGTTCATCTTCGGCAGGACGAAAGCGAGTTAAGCCAACGGGGACGATCGCCGCCGATGCCACAGTGGGAATCTCGCCTTTGTGAAACTGCGCCAGATCGTGCAAAGTTCGCTCTAGATGCATGCCGTCGTTGATGCCCGGACAAACCACCACCTGAGCATGAATTTGCAGCCGATGCTGCTGAAACCAGCGAAGCTGATCGAGCAATTGTCCGGCACGCGGATTCTTGAGCAGTCGGGTTCGTACTTCTGGCTCCGTGGCATGAACCGAGACAAACAGGGGCGAAAGGCGCATCTGAGCAATCCGATCCCATTCTTTTGAAGTCAAATTAGTCAGCGTCAGATAGCTGCCGTACAGAAAGCTGAGGCGATAGTCGTCGTCTTTCAGATACAGGCTTTGCCGCTTGCCGGGAGGTTGCTGGTCAATAAAGCAAAAGGGACAGCGATTGTTACACTGAATTAGCCCATCAAACAGCGCTGACTCAAACTCCAGTCCCAGATCGTCGTCATAGTCCTTTTCGATCTCAACGATGTGAGCTTTGCCTTTGGCATCCAGTACTTCTAGCTCCAGCACCTCATCTGCGCAGAGAAACTGATAATCAATCAAATCGCGCGGCGGCTGTCCGTTAATTGCCACCAGTCGGTCGCCCGGCTCAAAACCAACCTCGGCGGCGATCGATTCCGGCAGAACGCGGGTAATCAAAGCAGGACGCAGCGTAGACTCACTCATGGATCTTATGAAATTACACCAGCAGCAAAAATAAGCAGCCGTCAGATTCGGTTCTAGATCGACTCAAAATCCCTCAATCAAACCTTTTCCGACCTCTATTTCATAGTAGCGTTCTGGTTAGAGCGAAAGAGGCTTCTGGGCAGCCCGAATTGAATCAGTTGCTGAGTGCAGCAGCTTCCATGCGACGCCGATGCCATGCTGAAAATTAAACTTTTTGCCGAGGCCATCAATCATCGTCAATCTCTGCGGTTGATTGCGATCGCCCCAACCTTGCACCAAAAAATTCTACCGATCGCAAATCTAGCCGCTGCTTAATTGAGTAGAGACAGGCATTACAAACCTAGTTAAAACGACGGTGAGAAACATCTACAAGCTCAAATGCTTTCTTGCTTGTTGAGTAAGGCAACATCCGAGCTAAAAAAATGCCGTGAGTCAATTACTAGCGTCACGCTTTGAGTGCTAATTGACCTGATTTTTGTCAAATTTAAGGAATTTGACAGATTAAAAACGGAAAAATGCCAGTCTGTCTCCGCTCTTTCACTGCCTGTAGCAAATTCACAGCAAAATAAGAGGCTTTGCTTCAATACTTTAAAGCCTCCCGGTTCGTCAAATTACCTTGTCGGGCTTATCTTGTCAGGCTTATTTTGTCAAACTTTTCGCGTTCATCCGTCAGGATGAAGATTAGCTAGAAAAGTGTCATGAGGTTTGACAGAAGCGACCCTCCTGCCAAATTTGCTTTGCCTCAGACACTTCTCAACTTTGCAAGATTTTGTTTTCCAGAATCAAACCTTCAAGGCTTTATTCCTCGAAATCCTCGCCTTCAAGTTGCTTTAAGCGAATGTGTTTCCGACCGAGAGAGATTTCAAATTCATCTCCTGGCTTCAAATCCATTTGCTTGGTATAGGCAGCCCCAATCAGCAGATTACCATTTGCCTGAACCGTAATTCGATAGCTGGCACTGCGTCCACCACGACCGTTGCTGCCCTGCTTGCCATCGAGTTCAATCTCTTTTGCTTCCAGAAGGGCATTGTAGAACTTCATCATGTTGACGCGCTCTACGCCATTTTTGGTAATGGTGTAATAGCCACACTCTTTCGCCTTTTCTTCTTTGCTGACGTGCTCTAGTTCTTTAACCTTCGTCAGAAGGGCTTCTCCGGTTAAAGGCTCTATCTTTTTCTTTTTACTCATTCGTTTGGGCTGGATCATTGATTAGGAACGGTGGCACCTCACAGTGAGATACTGCCATGAGAGACTCCTGTGAGATACTACGATGGAATACAATTTCGCTGATAATCTCGCTATAGATAATTCTGTCATCATTCATCTATCGCTTTGCATCAGCTTTTGAATCTATATTACCGTGGTCAGTCAACTTTTTTCCATGTGATTTGTATTAAAATGCAAGCTTTTTGATCGACTCAAATGATTTTGACTTTACTAATCCTGATCGATCGTTCTAGCATTACAGAGTCATATTACAAATCTGGATCACCCTGCTCAGGAACTAAAAGGTTTCAATATAGCGCAGGTCTGAAAAAGCGGATTACTTTTTTTCTCATGAACTCAGCATCATGCTGCTTGTCCGCCCTCAATAATTTCGGTTTTAAATAGGCAGGGTCAGCGTTCACCCTAGTTCATCGATTCGCTCCAATAGACAACTCCTTGGGGCTGTCCCTTCCAATTGATAATCAAGCGAAAAAACGATTCATTCAGCCTGATCGATAATAGAGTGGCCGCAATCCGATCGCTGCCTTTTCGTAATTGAATTTTATTAAGGATGGCTTATTTAAGGATTGAATGAAGCTCACCACTCGCGGACACTACAGCGTCAAAGCCCTGCTCGACTTAAGCTTTCAGCCCCGATATCAGCCCACTTCTGTTCGGGCAATTGCTCAACGCCAGGACATTCCCGCTCCCTATCTCGAGAAACTGTTAATTGAGCTGCGGCGTGCCGGACTCGTGGAATCGGTGCGCGGGTCTCAGGGGGGCTACAAACTGGCACGTCTTCCCGCCCAAATTTCCCTCGGTCATATCCTGGAAGCCGTCGGTGAAACGATCGAACCCCTGCCGCGCCTCACACCCGAAGCCAATCAGGTAGAAGATTGGGTGACATTTACCCTCTGGCAGCGACTTCACACCAAATTAAAAGAAGCTCTCTATAGCATTACCCTCGAAGACCTGTACTACGATGCCCGCAGTCGGCAGGCAGCTCAGGGCGAATCCGCTAGCTTTGTGGTTTAATTCCGATTTAAACTTGACACTCCCCACTTCAATTCGCGAGAATGGTCTCTTGGCGTTTAATCGCTCGGACCAGGTTTAACGGCAAAATGCCCGGACTGCTTGGCGATCGCTCTGCAAAAAATGCTGAGTAAAAAATGCTGAGTAAAGCGTGTTGATAAGGGAGGGCTGATACCCTGACCGATCGCGCTCCTGGCTACCTGTACGGCAATCTTTGAGGAATATCATGACATACGCAATTATTGAAACGGGCGGCAAGCAGTTTCGGGTCGAACCCGGTCGCTTCTACGATGTTGAGCGGCTCGCCGTTGATACAGATGGGGCAGTGACGATCGATCGCGTTCTCTTTGTCGAAAACGATGGGGAGATTTCGATCGGGCAGCCAATGGTTACAGGGGCAACGGTAGAGGCAACGGTGCTGCGTCATTTTCGCGGACGGAAGGTGCTGATCTACAAAATGAAGCCTAAGAAAAAGACTCGCAAAAAGCGGGGACACCGTCAGGAAATTACGCGCCTGATGATCAATTCGATCTCGCTAAATGGTGCGATCGTGGCGGGAAGGGCAGCGGCTCAAGCAGCATCTGAGGCTGAAGCAGCACCCGAAGCGGTAGCCGCCGAATAATTCGGGCTAAACTCGATCGCAGGCAGTTCGCATTCATTCTGAATCAGGATTTATCCTGGTCAAAGTTCTACCCTAGTCAACATTCGAGGAAACGATGGCTCACAAAAAAGGGACGGGCAGTACCCGTAACGGTCGAGATTCTAATGCTCAACGGCTGGGCGTGAAGCGCTTTGGTGGTCAGGTTGTGCGTGCTGGCAATATCCTGGTACGGCAACGGGGCACGAAGTTTCACCCCGGCGTCAACGTTGGGCGCGGCAACGACGACACGCTGTTTGCCCTGGTCGATGGCGTGGTCACTTTTGAACGCAAAGGCAAGAGCCGCCAAAAGATTAGCGTTTATCCGGCTCCTGCAACGGCTCCGGTTGAAGCGGCAATGGTTTAATCCCAGGCTGTACTGGCTTAATTCTGAGAATTAAATTTCAGTTTGAAATTCAGTTTCACAGCTTGAATACTCACCGCTTGAATACATTTGACATTGGAGGGTAGGCTCATGGGTCTGCCCTTTTTTGTTTCATGAACCTTTATGACAAGAACCTTTATTCAATTTATAAATTGAACAGCCTTCCCCTCATCGCCCAACCCCTTTTCCCGGAGCGTCTACCCCTGTGCCTTGTCCTGAACCTGCGTTGATTGCAGGAAAGTGTCTAGATCCGAGAAGAGCCCGGCATAGGTTTGGGTTGGCAGATCATAACCTTTAAGATGTACCGTTTTGGGGATAAAGACTTCGGGTTTCACTCCTGCCTCAACGAGATAGCGATAGGTCGTTTCTCCTAAGGCAATATCCATCCCAATTTGCTTTGTAGAAGACTCTAGCCGAAAGGCAGCATTTACCGTGTCACCCAGGGCGGTATAGTCGGGTCGATCGCCTGTGCCCGTATTGCCGACCATTGCGTATCCGGTATTCAGCCCTGCACCAATGCGAATCGGAGCAGGAAGCGGATAGGTTTCGTGAAGCTGACTCGTCATTTTGTGTAGAGTACTGAGGGCATGGGCAACCCGCATCATTTCACCCGGACTGATGCCCTGCGCGCCGTGAATCCAAACTGCCATTACCGCATCGCCGATATATTTATCGACCCAGCTTCCATAATCGCGAATAATATCACCTGCACAGCGAAACCAGGTTCCAATTACTTCCGACAGTACTTTTTCGTCAATCTGGCGCGTCATGCCTGAAAAGTTGCGAATGTCTACAACCAGCACGGAAATCAGGCGACGGACATGCAGCGTAGCGGTAGCAGTAAATTCTTGAGAGTCATTGCCCAGAGTTGGGGCACTGGAATCAGAATTGGGAGCAAAAAACTCTAGCTCGGTTTGCCCAAACGTGAGCCGATCACCATTTTGCAGCGTCACAGGAACACTGACTCTCCGCCCATTGACAAAAGAACCATTGCGACTGCCCAGATCGATCAGATAAAAATCGCCAGTTTCCATTTGCTGAAGCAGCGCGTGGTTTCGGGAGATCCAGCGATCGGGCAAGACAAAGTTATTGTCGTCGCCTCGCCCGACTCTCCAGCAGTTGCTCCCAACAAGTGAAAAGTAGCGGTTTCCCGACTCTGTATGCAGGATTAGATGGGGAACAGACTGTCCATTCACAGCAGTTTCACAGACCGTATTGTTGCCGTGTGACGCATTCTGACGCATTTGCTCGGCTACAGGACTCTCAGCCTTTGAATTATAGAGAGCCTTGCGTCAAATATAATCCGCGTTGATCAGGATTTTTCCCCTTTAATCTAACCTACCTATCATTTAGGACTATATTTTTTCTGCGATCGGTTTGATGAGTTGCAAGACAAAGCAATCACAATCGGTTTATACCGAACTTATTGCAAAACCTGAATTATTTTGCTACACGAGCATCACAGTACGGAGATTGCAGCCAGCCAGAATAGCCCATCTACCAGAATCGTACTCAAAACTGCACCGCCTAAAGTCCACCAGTGAAGCTGTTGTGACCGCAGCGGTAAACCTCCGACCAGCAGCAGCACAGATCCCAACCCGATCGCCCAACTTATTCCCCACGGCGTTTGCATTTGAGTGATCGCGCTCTGGAAAATGGGCTCCATTAGATGAGGCTCAACCTGCACAAGCTGCCGCCACTGCGGAATCAGGTTGACTGCATAAAAATAGGCATCGGTCATGGCAGTGCCAAACAGCGACCCTAGATAAAACCAGTTACCAATGCGGTCTTGCCCGCGCCGTAAACCTGCGATCGCAAAAGGCAGCCCGACGGATTCGACTGGCAAATGCAGCAACGGCTCCCATCGCAGCCAACCCCAGTAGATCGAACCTGCTAGCCATGTCCAGGTAAAGCCCATGAGCAGATCCCCCCATTCCGCTGACCGGGGACGCGATCGCAGCCATGCACTGAGCCAGAACCAGCCGCCCGTCATTACCAAACTCAACCAGGGAGCCGATCGCACCAAGGGAGCCTGAAAAAACACCGGGATCGACACCAGGAAGGCAGAAGCCAGCAGGAATCGCCAGGTTAAGGGCAGCCGCTCAATGAGCGGAATTGAAATTGGGAGTTCTTCCAGTCCGGCAGACTCAAGCGGACTCGACAGGGAATACAGCTTTCTTGAAGACAAGGGGGACAACGGCTTTTCTAATCTTTTAGTTCAACTTTTTTAACATATCACAAATTTATCCCCCTGGGGGGCATCCGCGTGAAGATAATTTTGCGATTGCCCTTCGGATTTTTAGGCTGACCTAAAATTTTGCTGAAGACGATCGCGCAAGGCAGCATAAGTACCAGGAAGCCTGTAAGCTGAACGAGAACAGAACTGTTCTTGTACCGCTTTTGATTGCTGCTTTTGCTTGTCTATAGCTGTCCGGAGCTGTCCGGTACGTCAGAACTGATACGAGAGAACTGTTGTGGAACTAATTCAAGAACTTTTTCAAGCCGTGGTTTTGGGTCTTGTGCAGGGAATTACCGAATTCCTACCCATCAGCAGCACTGCCCATTTATTAATTGTGACGCAGTTATTTGGTTGGACTGCCCTCGGACAAAAGTATTTTGTCGATGCAATTCAGTTTGGCAGCGTGATCGCGGTCACTTTCTACTTCTGGAAAGATATTCAGAAAATCCTGTCGGGCGCATGGCAGGCATTTCAGCAGAAAGACTGGGGGCGGGAAGAATGGAAGTTGCTGGTGGGTATTGCGATCGGGACAATTCCCGCGCTGGCAGTCGGCTATGCGGTTAAAGATATTGTGCCGGAAAGCGCGGTTGTGATCGCAATTACGTCGATCGTGATGGCGTTGCTGCTGGGTTTTGCTGAGAAAGTGGGTAGCCGGAAGCGCGGCTTTGACGACCTGCAAACGCGAGATGGCATTCTGGTGGGCTTAGGGCAGATGATCGCGCTGATTCCAGGGGCTTCGCGATCGGGGTCAACGCTCACAACCGCTCTTTTTTTGGGATTAGAACGCCAGACGGCAGCACGGTTTTCTTTTCTGCTGGGTATTCCGACGCTGGCGATCGCGACTCTGTTTCAGGCAAGAAAAGCGTTTGGCAGTCTGGACAGTTTGCTGGCGTTGCTTGTCGGCATTGTCTCGACGTTTATCTTTTCCTACCTGGCGATCGCCTGGTTACTGCGGTATTTGCAGAATAAGAATACCTGGGTGTTTGTCTGGTATCGTCTGGCGTTTGGTGCAGTTTTGCTGCTCTCGGTTGCTGCTGACGTGTTGCAGCGTTAGGTTGTGGGGGTAATCGTGCCGCAGCCGATTCTACCGCCTGCATTGCCCGTCGGCTGTCCAAAATCGTCGGCTTTTTCGTGCAGGATTACGGCTCGTCCGGCGATTGGGTAGTCTCCGTTGCTGAGGGTGAGTCCGGGCAGCGTGGCGCGGTAGGTTGCCCGACCCTGACTGATTTCAACGTTGCCCAGATCCCCAGCATGGGCATTGGCAAAGCCATCCCGAACCAGTAATCCATGCTTAACGTTGTCGGGATTGTAATGTCCCCCGGCAGCATTTCCTTCGTCTGCACAGCTCCCAGACTCATGGACGTGAAAGCCGTGTATGCCGTCAGGAGCCTGAGTCAGGTTTGCTTCAATTTCCAGTCCGGCATCGGTTTCCTTAAAGTTCACAACGCCCGCAACGGTTGCGGGATCGCTTGTACCCTGAAGAATTGCCTGCGCTGTGCCTGCGTTCGGGGTCGGCTGCTGGTTGCAAGCCAGCGTCATCATTAGCAGCAGAACGGTTCCCAGTCTGGTTATCCATCTCCAAATTAAATTTGCCATCGGTTCTTCAATCCTATTTTTAGATTGGTGAACCTATTGTCGATGAGCTGTCGCAGGTTTTCAACCGGGATACCAGATCGACTCTACCTGTCGGGCAACTTGCAAGGCACGATCGCGATTGCCTTCATCGAGCAAAACCGTGACGTGACCTAATTTTCGACCAGGGCGCGATTGCGATTTGCCGTACCAATAAAGGTGCGATCGGGGAATTTGAGCGATCTGCTGCCGTTTTTCCAAGTAATCTGACGCTGCCGTTTCGTAGCCCAGCAAATTCACCATTACCGCTCCATTCACGGTCAGAGCAGGACTTCCAAGGGGCAAACCGCCAACTGTGCGAAGCTGCTGCTCAAACTGCGAGGTGATGCAGGCATCCAGCGAATAGTGCCCTGAATTGTGGGTGCGGGGAGCCGTTTCATTCACCAGCACTTTACCGTCCTGCGTTAGAAAAAACTCAATGCCCATTATGCCCACGTAGTTCAGTGCCTTCAACAGCGATCGGGCGATCGATTCCACCTGCTCCACAACGGATAAATCAAACTCGGGTGTGACAATCACGCGCTGACAGACCTGATTTTCCTGCTGGGTTTCCACCACGGGATAGACAACAATTTCCCCAGTTTGCGATCGAGCCACCATGACTGCCAACTCGCGATCGAAGGGCACAAATTCCTCCAGCACCCAGTGAGACAGCGGATTGGCAACCGAAATTTTTTGCAGGACAGCTTCTAGGACAGCTCGATCGCGGCAGATAAACGTGCCCTGTCCGTCATAGCCCAGTCGTCGGGACTTGAGAACTACGGGGTAGGCATCGGGCAATTGGGCAGGATCAAAGGCGGCAAAGGCGGGCGTGGGAAGACCCCGATCGCGCAAAAAGCATCGCTGCTCATATTTGTCCAGGAGGGGGGCAAGGGAGTCGAGGCTGGGAAAGAACCGCACCTGACTGAGAGAACGCAGTGCCTCTAAATCAACAAATTCGTTTTCAAAGGTGATCACGTCGCTAAACTCTGCCAGTTTTGCAGTTGCAGCAGCATCAGCGATCGGGGCAAAAACGGTGTGAGCGGCGATCGACACGGCAGGATCAGACGGACTGGGAGTTTGAATTGCCAGCGCGAGATTAAGTCGTTGAGCGGCATCTGCCATCATCCATGCCAATTGTCCGCCGCCGATAATGCCGATCCGCTGATTTATGGGCTGATTCACAGATTTTTCCTACTAGCGACAGCCTAAAGATTCGCGGGTCATCACTCCCGTTTTTGGATTAATGCCGCTTGCGGACTCACACAGAGCTTTAACTTGCGCCCTGTCCAGAATGGCATTGGTAAAGTCTGCTCCAGTAATGTCTACGTCCTCCAAGATCGATCGCAGCAAAATCGATTCGACTAATACGGCTTCCCGTAAAGATGCCCCTTTGAAATTCACCTGATCTGCCATTGCATTGGTCAGGTCTGCCCCCCGCAGGTTTGCCTTTGTCATGGTCGAAGCACTAAAGACCGCGCCTCGCACGTCTGCGTCTTCAAAATTGGTCTGCTCCAGGTTGGCATTCGAGAATTCTGACCCCTGAAGCTCTTGCCCGGAAAAGTCGCGCCCTTTGAGCTGAGCATTGCTAAATGACTGCGGTGCTGTCCAGTCTGCCCGGGCAGGAGAACACCAGAGCATGAGCGTCATTACAAACGTCAGCAGAGCAGAAATTAATCGCTTCGCCGTTCCCCGCAGGGGTAATTGCCACATAAAGTTTCGGGAATCAATTTTTCTATCTTGACAGATAGCGCGATCGAATTTTAGCCGATCGGTTAAAGGGAAATTTTCTTTTGCGCTGGTTCTGTCCTGGCAATATTCTAGCGACGCTGTGCCTGCTGTAAAAGCTGAGCCGCACTGTTTGCCCATTGGCGATTACCCTGCATCGAGAATAAATCGGTGGCGTACTGCAATACCCGCCGTGCGTCGGCATAATTACCCTGCCGCAGAAAAACTAACCCCGCTCCGTAGTAGGCATTGGGATAGTTGGGGTTTGCCTCTGCTGATCGCCGGAAGGCGTTGAGCGCGTCATTCAATTTGCCCTGCTGATACAGAATTGATCCCAGGCTGTACTGCGCTTCAGGATAGCGGGGATTGAGCGCGATCGCCTGCTGAAACGCTTTTAGCGCGTCGGGGGTGCGTCCCTGCTGGAGGTAAATTAATCCCAAATAGTAAGATGGCTCTGGCGCATTGGGGCTGAGTCGAACTGCCTGCTGAAAATAGGGCATTGCTGCCTGACTGTTGCCCTGCTGCCGCAGCACCAAGCCCAGATTGTAGTGCGCCAAGCCCAGATTCGGGTCAAGCTGAAGCGATCGCTGCAAATACTGCTGCGCCAGGGGAAAATTGTTGCCTTCTAGCAGAGCCGCGCCTAAATTAGCATAGGCAAGCGACAGTGCTGGATCTACCTGGATCGCCTGGTAAAAAGCGTTTGCTGCATCCTGAAGCAGTCCTTTTTGCCGATAAGCAAGCCCCAAATTGTAATAAGACGCGGCAAAGCGAGGATCAAGGGTGACAGACTGCCGGAACGCTGCGATCGCCTGATCGACCTGTCCCTGCTGGATATATTGCAACCCCAGATTAAGCTGCCCTTCGGGGGTCATGGCTGCGCCGGACTGATTATCAATGCTGAGCGTCGGCAGGGATTGCGTCAGCCCCATCGCAGGGAAAAAACTCAGGAGAATTGCACCCAGCACCGCTGCCCCTGAACTGGTAGGACGTCTGCGCGGCGATCGAATGCGCTTGCTTTGGGGGGTTGCTGAAGCGGAAAGGAAGAGAGGAGCTTGCCAACGCCGATTCATAGAGAATTTGCCTGCACTTTAAGATTGACCAGAATAATTCAAATGATTCAAATGATTCAACAGAACAATTGATCAGAAATTAATTCAGAAATTGATTAGAAACGGGAAGAGACGGTGAAGGAAAGAAAGGTTCAGGATTGCTGAGAGCAGTCGCGATTGGCGATCGATCCATCGGGCAGGGTGGTGCGGCAAAGTTTGACCGTATCAAGGCTGACGCCCTGCAAATTGACACCGCTGAGATCGGCACGCCGCAAATTAACGCCATTCAAGTTCACCCCGCTCAGATTCGCTCCGTTCAGGTTGACCCTGGCAAGATTTGCTCCTTCTAAATTTGCCCCCGATAAGTCGGCGTTACTGAGATCGGCTTCTGCCAGATACGCTTCGCCCAAGTCGGCATTGCTAAGATTGGCATTCGTTAGATTGGCACTGCCCAGGTTGGCATCGCGCAAATTCACCTTGATTAGTCCTGCCCGCGTTAAATCAGCTCTGGGAAGGTTCGCCCGCACCAGATTCGCAGCCTTGAGGTTGGCATTTCGCAAATCGGCACTGCCCAGATCGGCACGGCGCAGATCGGCTTCTTGCAGCTCGGCTCGATTGAGATTGACTTCGCTCAGGGTCGTGTCCTGCAAGTTGGCTTCTTTGAGATTCGCCCGCACCAAATTGGCACCCCGCAGGTTAGCATCCCGCAGATTGGCTTTGCTGAGGTTGCTGTCGCCCAGGTAAGCCAGGCTCAGGTTTGCCCCGGTTAGATTGGCTTCCTTGAGCAGCACACTGTTGAGGATGGCTTCGCTCAGCACTGCCCCGCTTAAATTGGCTTTAGTCAAATCTGCCTCACTCAAAATCGATCGCGTCAGCGTCCCGTTTTGCAGGTTTGATCGCCTCAGGTCGGCATCCCGCAGCGTCGCATCTTCGAGATTGACCGTTTGCAGGTCTGCCTGTTCCAAATCGGCTCCGTCCAGATCGCACTTGGGGCACGATCGATCCTTCAGCAGCGCTCGAATTCGGTAATCCCGTGCGGCTTCGCGAGAGACTGCCATTCCAATCAAACTGGCAAGCAGCAGAAAGAAAATGCCCAGAATCGAAAAGGCTCTGATATCTCGTTTGTCGATCGTGCGGGCTGCCATGAGGATTTAACCGTGAGTGGGTAGCGATTTGTACCGAACGTTGATCAGCGACGATGCCAGGAAACGAACTGAATTGTAGTCTACTGGATTAAATTTGAGACAAAATCCAGTCGATCGCCTCAGACAAATCAGCCGCTACATAGTCAGGCTGGGTCAGATGCTGATAAGTTCCCGTCAAGACTCGATCGCCAAATCCCGTCTGAACAAGAATCCCAGTACAGCCTGCGTTGTGAGCCAGATCGATATCCGTTGCTTTGTCACCAATCATAAAACTGCGGCTTAAGTCTAGATCATGCGTCCAGGCAGCCGCCACCAGCATTCCCGTATTGGGTTTGCGCCAGGTTGACCAGCGATCGAACGGAGATACAATTCCGCCTTCGGGGGGGCTGAGCGTGGGACAAAAGTAAACCGCATCGAGCTTTGCGCCCGCTTCAACATGCAGCAAATGCGCCAGGCGATCGTGCAGTGCCTCGACGTGGGAATCTGAATAATAGCCCCGCGCCGGACCCGATTGATTGGAGACGAGACAGCAAAAAATCTGGCGATCGTTTAACCGCCGCACGGCTGCCGCTACTCCCTGAATCAGGCGCAAATCCTCAACGCGATACAAATAGCCTGCTTCTTCGTTCAGCACTCCGTCGCGATCGAGAAATACGGCAGGTCGAGTCATAGAGCCATATTCCTGCCCTTATTCCATTCCGGGAAGCAAATCCAAAATTTCCCGCGCTGCCCGATCGCTCACGCCCACCTCGCCCAATTGCTGCCGCATTCGCCCATAGTCCGCGAGAATCTGACTGCGGCGATCGGGGTTCAGCAAAAATTCCAGCGATTCCGCCACAATGCAATCGGGGGTTGCCTGCCGCTGGAGGAGTTCGGGGACGATCGGCTGCATCAGCACCAGATTCACCGGAGAGATAAAGGGGGCGGCGTATTTGAGCAAATTCTCAGCAATCCAGGCAGTCATGGGATTGAGCCGATACATTACTACCTGCGGCACATTCAGCAAAGCCAGCTCCAGGTTCACCGTGCCCGATTTGGTAATTGCCAGATCCGAAGCCGCCAGCACTGCCTGGGTTTGATCCGCGACCAGCCGTGCCCGAAGTCCGTAAGATTGGATTGACTGCTCGATCGCCTCCCGGTAGGTTTCCAGCGACAGGGGAATCAAAAACTCAACCTGGGGCAGTTTTGCCTGAAGTTTTTCCTGGAGTTGACGCGCCGCCTCAAACATCACAGGCAGAATGTACTGAATTTCCTGACGACGAGAGGCAGGAATTAGGGAAATCACCGTAGCCTCTGGATCCAGGTTCAGTATCGTTCTTGCTTCTGAACGACTGGGCGCATTTTGCATTCGATCGATCAGGGGATGCCCGATCCAGGCGACCTCGCTGCCCCATTTCCGGTAGTAGTCTGCCTCCGCCGGAAAAATTGCCAGCAGGCGATCGGTGGCTCGCACGATCCGCTGGGTGTTTGCCGAACTCATCGACCAGACCCACTCCTGCGGTGCGATGTAGTAAACCGTGGGCACAGACGGAAAAAAGCGGCGCGTAAAATTGCCGATACCGATATTAGGACCAAAATAGTCAATCATCACCACCAGATCAGGCGGATTCTGGCGTAGCCATCTTTTCACCTGTCGCTGCGCCCGAATCGTCGGCAGCACGTATTGCACTGATTCTAGAATGCCGATCGAGCCGATCGCACTGGTATCCGCCAGCAGTTTCGCCCCTGCCTGGGCCATGCGATCGCCCCCGGTCGCGACAATTTCCAGATCAATTCCGGCGGATTCTGCCTGACGATACAAAGCTTCGACTAGCAGCGCACCTTGCAAGTCGCCCGATACTTCACCTGTACTGATAAAAATTCGCCGTTTGGTTCTAATCATCCTCGCGTCTCTGCATTGCCTTCCCCGGCAGCGAGCCCCGCCGCCCCAGCGAATGACTCAGCCGCAAAAACTGCCGCAGATGCTCGATCGCCTCATGATCTGGCAATAAATCAAGCTGTTCGAGCGCTTGGGTAAAGGGCAAGCCCGATCGATAAAGCGTACGGAAAGCTTTTTTGAGGGACTGCATCGTTTTGCCGCCATCTAAATCAGCAAAGCCCGCGCGCTGGAGCCCGACTTTGTTGAGCGATCGGACTCGTGCCGGATTGCCCTCAACCAGCATAAAAGGAGGCACGTCGCGATGAATTCGACTCATGCCGCCCACCATTGCCAGCCGTCCAATGTGGACAAACTGATGCACCCCCAGCACACCGCTGATTCGTGCCTGGGATTCGATATGGACGTGACCGGAAAGGGCAACGCTATTGGCAATGATTACCTGATCGCCGATCACGCAGTTGTGACCTACATGGGCATACGCCATCAGCAAATTTTGATTGCCGATAACTGTCGCTTCGCCTGCCAGCGTTGCCTGATTGATGGTGACGTACTCGCGAATCACATTGTCATTGCCGATCGTGACCCGATTCAGCGAGCCGTCGTATTTCAAATCTTGCGGTTCTAAGCCAATCGCCGCACCGGGGAAGATTTTGTTGCGTTCGCCGATCTCGGTTTCGCCGTCGATCACGGCGTGATGACTGACGATCGTACCTGCCCCAATCCGTACCCGTTCGCCAATTACCGCATAAGCCCCGACCTGCACCGTGGGATGGAGTTCGGCGCGGGGATGAATCACAGCAGTCGGATGAATCAGAGTAGTCAAGGGTTTTGAGCAGAGGGTAGGGATTGGAAGATGCAGGAGAAAGCCGTGACTCGACGTTCAGGATTGAAGGCGAAAGAATTGACTTCAAGGTCAAACTTAAAGGTCAACCAGAGAAAACATTAGTTCCCCTTCAGCGGCAAGCTGCCCATCGACTTCGGCACGACCCTGCATCCAACCAAAACGACGATGCTTGACCCGCAGCAGTTCCACAGTCATCACAAGTTGATCGCCGGGAACCACCGGACGACGAAACCGAACCTTATCGATTCCGGCAAACATAAACAGCCCTTCGGGCAGATCGGGCATCTGAGTCAGCACCACTCCGCCCACCTGCGCCATCGCTTCCACAATCAACACACCCGGCATAATCGGCTTACCTGGAAAATGCCCCTGAAAGTGCGGCTCGTTAAAGCTGACATTTTTAATGCCGATCGCCGACTTACCAGGAACATACTGAATAATGCGATCGACTAGCGAGAAAGGATAGCGATGCGGCAAAAGCTGGTGAATTTCTTCGATCGATAGCGTGGCACGCGCAGCCGGGGTGTTGTTAGAGTTAGCTTCAGCTTCCGCAGTGAGATGAGCGGTATTCGTCGGGTCGTCAGTCAAAATAGCCATGAGTCAATCCAGGTGTAAGACGGCAAGAAGGGTGAAACGCCCCAGTCAACAATCGGTTGGCAAACAGGTTAAGCAAACAAAAGAGCAGCCAGACGGGCAGCAAACTGAGTGTGTAACTGGTGGCTGGCTTTGTAGGCAAGGATATGAGCGCGGGGGAAAGTTCCCAGCAAACTCAAATCTCCTACTAAATCTAAAAGTTTATGACGGACTGGCTCATTTGAAAATCTTAATGGAGGATTGACCCATCCGTCTCGGCTGCAAACCAGAGCATTGTCAAGACTACCACCTTTGATGAGTCCCTGCTGTCTGAGGGAGTCGATCTGCTCTGCAATCCCAAAGGTTCGTGCCGGAGCGATCGCCTCCCGGAAACTTTCGCGATCGGGCGACCAACTTTGCCACTGATTACCGATCGCAGGCAAATCAAAATCAATGCCGTAGGTAAACCGCAGCTCATTTGCCGGAAATGCTGAGATAAAGGCATCGCCCTGACTCAAGGTAACTGGCTCGGTCAGCACCGATTGGGGACGCTCCGCCTCCTGAGCCATGATTCCGGCTTGCTCGATCGCCTCTACCCAGGGCAAAGCCGAACCATCCAGCAAGGGCACTTCCGCCGCGTCTAGCTCAATCCGGGCATTATCAATCCCCATGCCGCTAAGAGCTGCCAGCAGATGTTCTACGGTTCGCACGGTTGCTGTACCGCTTTCCAGTTCGGTTGAGAGCAGCGTTTGTCCCACGCAATCGATTCGGGCGGGAACCGTGGGGCGATCGGGCAGATCAACTCGCACAAAGCAGCGTCCAGATCCGGGTAGGGCAGGCAACACCCGCAGGCAAACCGAATTTCCCGAATGCAGACCAATCCCAACTCGCTCAAACGAGCGTGCCAGCGTGTGCTGAAACACCTGACCTGGTGAAGCAGGAAAACCGGAAGATAAACGAGACGTGGAGGCTTCAAGCATGTAGTTAAGCAATACAGCAATAAATCAGGCTGATGCAGAGAAATGGCTCGAAACGGAAAATGGCAGATTTTTTAGAATAGTTGGCGGCTGTGAAGTAACTCTCAGCTTGGAGGAATCCTCGTGATCTGTATTGCCTCCCTAGCGGGTCATTTTGGGGAACCGAGCCAAGGGATTTCGACTTTCAAAGTTCCCCAAAAGTGGAGGATTTAGGGGGGCAATGTGGAACATGGAACACTTCTTCGGTAGCCGCCTCCTAAAATCCCTGCCCGATGCCAAACACAATGCGGTTATCCCCCTGGTCGTTGATCGCATAATCCACTCTGACTAAGCCCAGCGGCGTTTGCACCCGAACTCCCAAGCCGTAATCGAAACCTGATCCCGGTTTATCACGAATTCCTGCTGGATCGCCTGGAACATCTGAGGCAGTGCCCAGATCAGAGCCGACATCAAGGAAGAGTGCGCCACTGACGATCGAAAAGACCGGGAAGCGATACTCTGCCGTTGCCTGTAGGAAGCTGCTGCCGCTGCCCAGGTCACCGGGTCCGTAGCCTCGCACCGAGTCTGTGCCGCCCAGCGCGAACGCTTCATAGGGTGGGAAGTCGCCGATAATCGTACCGCCCTGCACGTTGAATGCGAGCGTTTGCGGACATTGTTCTGCCGTCGGATTTTCCTGCTGGCAGCCTTCGGTCAGGCGCAGGAATCGTACTGGAAGGAAGTAGCTGTAGCTGGCGCGCACTCGGTTAAACGTAATTCCCGCGATCGGAATTGCCTGCTCTGTACTAAAGCGCAGCACCGAACCACTGGTGGTTTGAATTGGGTCATTGCGTCGATCGCGCACCGCCGAGAACTGGAGCGTCAGCAGATTATCAATTCCCGACTCGTTGTAGCTCAGCAGGTTGCCAAATTCATCGCGAGGCGTTAGCTCACCGTCTACATCGCGCACTGAGACGTTCTGATACTGCAAACCCAGACTTGCCCGCCAATCATCACCTAGCGGACGGCTGAAACTAATACCGCCACCATAGCGACGAATCCGGGGGCGATCGCCGTTCGGAAGCGTCACTTCTTCGTCGCCTCCGTCAAAGATGAGCGAGATTGACTGTCGCCCAAACGCATTAAGCGTGTAGGAAGTCCGGTTCGGGTCCCCGCCGATCCAGGGATCGGTAAAGCTGAGATCAAACAGCAAATCGCGCTCGCCAAGCTGGACTTCTGCGCTCAAGTCCTGGTCATTGCCACCCAAGTTAGTTTCCTGGAAGCTGACCGAACCGAACAGACCGCTTGCCGAGCTGACGCCAAATCCGGCTGCCAGCGACCCTGTATTTCGCTCTTCGACATTCACCGTAACATCCACAGTCCGTGGATCTTGCCCCGGATTGAGGGCAATATTCAGACTCTCAAAAATGCCTAACCCAAAGGCACGCTGGAGGTCTGCGCGAATCTGGTTCTGGTTAAACACATCCCCCGGCTGCGACTCAAACTGGCGGGTAATGATAAAGTCCCGCGTCCGTCCCTCAACCGGATTGCCTTCTTCGTCAACCGGCTGACCTTCTTCGAGAAACTGGATGCCAATTTGCTCGATCACGCCCTCTGCCACTTCCAGCGTCACTGTTCCATCCGGCAAAATTTGCGGAGCTGAAATGACCTGCGCCAGCACGTAGCCATTGTCCTGATACAGACGGTTCAGGTTTTCAATTCCCACCTGCAACTGCCGCAGATTGACGATCGACCCCACCTGATTGGCAAAAATTGTGTCAACGGCTTCCTGAAGGGGAACCTGCTCGTTTTGATAGGTGACTTCAGTACCCTGCTCTTGCAGCACGCTCCCGCTCAGTTCAACCGATTGAAACAGTGGATTCGGCTGCACCAAAAAAGTAACGCGCACACCGAGGGGGGTATCTTCGGGAACTGCCCGCACGTTCGAGAAAAATCCTGTGGCAAAAATGGCGTTGATATCCTGCTGAAGCTGCGATCGGGTGGTGGTTTGACCAGGAAGGGTCTGGATTGTGCCATACACCTCATTCAGCAAATCGCCTTCTGCCCCGGTTACCAGCACTTCTGACACTAAGACTCTGGGTTCGGGCTGCTCTGCCTGGGGTGGCGTTGCACCGCCCGGCGTTTGTTCCGTTCCAGGAGTTTGCCCGGTTCCAGGAAACGGGGGAAGGGTAGGCGTTGTGCTGTCAGGAGCTTGCTGCGTTCCAGTTCCAGGGAAAGGCGGCAGGGTGGGAATATTGGTTCCGGGAGCGGGGGCAGGGGTTTGAGCATCGGACTGAGCTGGCTCGACATCGACATCAACACCTAATCCAGGCTGAGTGTCGATCGGCACATTAAGCTGGTTGGGGCTTTCCGGCTCCGGCGTCTGGGTTCCCGGTGGGGGAGTCTCCGGGGAACTGGGCGGCTCGTCAATTTGAGCGTCCTGCTGCGAGCCGGGGTTGGGCGGAAGCTGAGAGATGCGCTGCGAAGCAGTTCCCCCTCTGAGGTTATCGGGTGCAAACTCGATTGGCGTTGCCTCAGGCACTGTTCCTGATGGGAAAACGGTAGTTCCAGCAGACCCAGGCGGCATTGCGGCAATCAGCGGCTCTGAATGGGGGGAACCCCCAGCATTGACGCTGGCAGCCTCCGCTGCATTAATCGAGGACGGGTTTGCAGCGATCGAGTTTGCAGGACGCAGGTCTGTTGCTTCGGTTTGCTCCGTAGAAGGCAGCGTTTCAGAAGCCGCTTCGGTCGTCTGCGCCCCAACCGGACGCACAAAGCTCAGGGTTGCTGAAGCAGTCAGGACTGCCAGAAAAAAGGGAGAAAAACGCATACGGGTAAAAGAGTTTGACACTTCCACACACCAGAGCATCGCTCACAGGAGTATATCAGAGCAGCAGACGATCGACTTGAGACGAGCAGCTTATCCTGCAATCAGGAGGCAAAAGCCGTCATCAGTCGAGAAGCACTCTAATGTTTCTCAGTACTGTCCCTCGCTGCCTGGTTTGACACCCTTGCTAAGGGGTTGACTTGTTTGACTGACAGAAATCACGCGAGTTCCGCACAAACGCAGCCATTGTACAGCATTCGGTTTTTTGTGCTCTAAACTGGGTGTGCCAGAACTCGCTCTAGCACCTGGCGATACGCCTCTTCCACATTGCCCAGATCGTGCCGAAAGCGATCCTTGTCCATCACTCGCTGACTGGGATCGGTTGCTGCCTGATTCCACAGCCGACAGGTATCCGGGCTAATTTCGTCTGCCAGGATTAAATTGCCTTCGGCATCCATGCCAAACTCCAGCTTGAAATCAACCAGCGTAATGCCGCACTCCTGAAAAAATGCCGTCAGAATTTGATTGACCTGAAGTGCCATCTGGCGAAGCTGTTCAACCTGTTCAGGCGTTGCCAACTGAAGGAGTCGCAGCCGATCGATCGTCAGCAGCGGATCGCCCAGTTCATCATTTTTGTAATAAAACTCAACGAGCGGCCGGGGTAGTTCCATTCCCACAGCCAAACCCGTTTCGCGGCACAGGCTCCCCGCAGCAATATTTCGCACGACGACTTCTAGCGGCACAATTTTGACTGCGCGTACCCGCATCTCGTTCGTCGCCGGACGATCGATCCAGTGAGTGGGAACGCCTTTTGCTTCCAGCATTTGAAACAGGTGGCTGGAGATGGCGCAGTTCATTTCGCCTTTGCCGACGATCGTGCCGCGCTTCTGGGCATTAAAGGCAGTGGCATCGTCCTTAAAGCGAGTCAACAAAATGTTGGGGTCGTCGGTTGGATAGAGAATCTTTGCTTTACCCTCGTATAAAATTTGAGGTTCTGTCATGGAGGTCAGCCCTGGGTGAGTAGAATCAAACGTGCGATCTAGAACAATCTGCAACAGGACACCATTTTAGCGGCGGTAGGTCAGTTGCTGTTCTTCAATTCGTCCGAACTTGTCCTGGCTGCTCAAACTCAAACTTTGCTAAATACGGGCTGCTGAATATTGGGTTACTAAATACTGGGTTACTAAAATAGGGTCGCTCGATACAGGGTGCGACCTGGTGTTTGATCGGATGTTTGATAAGAACTTTTTGCGGAACGGCTCGCGAAACGACGGCTTGGTAGCTCTCTTTCAAAAAGCAGGAATGAATTTGTTGGAAACCCGAGCGTACTCCCTTAAATTTGGGAAATCATTACTGAGTAGCAAACTTTACTAAGTTCTGTCTTTGTATCCTTTGCTACACAAAACAATCGCAGTGCTTCTTCCCAAAGAAAGAAGTATCAGATTGTTGAGCCCTGCTAGGTTCTCATGATGTTTTCACTCGCTGTTTTTAGGTTAAATTTGGGTTAAGAGCAAATCCCTGTTAGTGTCTCAATCGCCTATGTCAATTATTAGGCGGGTAACATCCGTGAGGAATACCAGCTAAAGCCAGAGCAATTTGAATGTTTAAGGAAGGTGAAGCCATGACCCATCGTACTGAATTTCTCAACGCCAAGAGCCGCTACCGGGGTGAAGTCAAGCCAGAGAATTTGGTGTTTAACGCAAACCTACAGGAATTTTCTCAGCGCGTCAGCTTCATTTCTGGCTTAGAAACCAACGGCAAGATCACGCCCGAAGAGGCATTTACCCAAGTTCGATCGCTCTGGAAGCAACTCAAACGCAGCCGCAAAGCGTTGGGCGTTGGCGAACACCCCTTTCAGTTGCCTGAAGAGTAAACGGGCATGATTTCAGCCTTATTTTTCAGTCAGCGTCCAAACCCCGTCTGCCCATTCAGTTTCAGTCGGGGGATTGGTTAACCAATGTTCACAGCGTTTCAGGTGCATCTGCGCGGCTTTGTCTTTGCAGTCAAAGTCTTCCAGAAGGGTGCCGAATGCCAGGATCGCTCTGGCGAATTTGCGGTTGAGATAAAATTCGCGCGCCTGATGATAGAGATCGATCGCCTGCTTGCGTTCATCAGCGATCGGCTCATCTCGTAGCCCGACCAGCTCATAAATGCCCACGGGCTTGTTTTTGCCCTTCACCCGAATGCAGTCTAGCTCCCTTGCCCAGATGCGATCAGCACAGGGCTTGTAAGTACTTTCGCTAATAATAATGTCGGTTCCGTACTGTTTGCTGGCTCCTTCTAACCGCGAACCGAGATTGACCCCATCCCCGATCGCCGTAAACTCCATGCGGCGGCTGGAGCCAATGTTGCCGCTGATCACCACATCAGAGTTGATGCCGATTCCAATGCTGATTCTGCGCTCTGGCTCTCGATTTTCATTAAACTTTTTCAGTCGCTCACGCATCTCGATCGCACTCTGCACCGCCATCCAGGGATGGTCTTTCAGCGGCACAAGCGACCCAAACACTGCCATAATCGCGTCGCCGATGTACTTATCCAGTGCCCCGTCGTAGCGAAAGATCGCATCAACCATCGACTCAAAATATTCGTTGAGCATATCAACGACCGCATGGGCTTCCATGCTCTCGGTCAGCGTGGTATAGCTGCGAATATCAGAAAATAGTACCGAAACCTCCTTGCGATCGCCGCCCAGTTTCAGTTCGCCGTTGAGTGCCCGCTCGACAAGCTCCTGACTCATGTAGCGCGACATGGCGTTCTTAAATCGCTTTTCCCGGCTGATGTCTTCAATCACGACCAGCCCGCCCGACACCTGTTCAGGATTGGTCGCGTCTGCGATCGGGTTGAGGGTAAGGTTGATGCTGTGGTGCGTCGTTCCATCGGTCGAGAGCAGGGTTTGATCTGCATAGTAGTACTGGCGATTTTGCTCCCTTGCTGCATCAAAGACATTGGCGAACCAGCCTGAAAAGTTGCTTTTATCAATTAGGATCAGATCCGTCACCGATCGCCCTTCCAAGGAAGCCGATTCTGCAAAGCCGAGCAGCTTTTTCGCCCGTTCGTTGGCAGCAATCACTCTGCCTTCCTTGTCGGTTGAAATCACGCCGTTAGAGAGCGATCGCAGAATGTCGCGCTGGGTCTGCTCCTGCTGCTTCACAGTGGCAAAAAGCTTGGCGTTTTGCAGGGCAACCCCTGCCTGATCGTTAAACGATCGCATAAATTCCTGGTCGCTGCGGTTAAAGCTTGCCCGCCAGCATTCTGGAGCTTCTGGATAAGTTGCCGGATCATAGGGGAAAAAGTTGCCTGTGCGCTTTTTGTTGATGAGCTGCGTTACGGCAATCAGCTCATTATCGGCGTTAAACACAGGCATACAAAGCATACTGCACGTTCGATAGCCCGTCTTTTTGTCAGTTTCCTTCGATTTTGCTGAGTTGGGGTGGTCGTACAAGTCGAACGGAATCAGTACGGGTTCTCCGTTCATTGCGACCTGTCCAGCAAAGCCTGCGCCCATCGGAATTCGGAGTTCGCGCAGTTCCCCGTCACGGTTGGGCAACTTCGTCCAGAGTTCGTGCTTTTCGCGATCGATCAGCCACAGAGTGCTCCGGTCTGCCTGCATCAGCTCTTTCGCCTCGTCCATCACCTTTTTCAGGGTTTCTTCCAGGTCGAGGCTGCTCTGGCTGAGGGCTTTGGTTGCCTTAATCAAGGCAGAGGCGGCACGCTGTTGTTGCGTGGCCTTGTAGAACGATCGCGATGACTCCAGAATCAGGCGAATCGAGGGCGCAAAATCGGAAAACAACTGCTCGTCGTCGGAGGTGAATCCGGCTAAATCGATTTTTTGATCGAGGGAGTCGAGGGGGGCGTGTCCCGGCTTTAGCTTGTTGATAAGCTGCACGACGGCAACCAGATCTCCGCCATCGCTCAGGAGCGGCATCGTCAGCATCGTATAGCTGCGATAGTTGTTTTTCTTGTCGAGTTCCTGTGCTGCTTTAGAACGTGCGTCCTGGTAAAAGTCGTAGGGAATATTTATTGCCTGCTTGGTCGTCGCGACTTCTCCCGCAATTCCCATTGTGCGCGGAATCCGAATTTCCAGGCTCTTGCCGTTGTCGTCACCCTCAGCATGAATCGACCACAGCTCGTCTTTGTCCTCATCCAGCAGAAAAATGGTGGTGCGATCGGCATTGAGCAGTTCCCCAGTTTTCAGGGTGATCGATCGCAGCATTTCATTCAGGATCAGCTCAAACCCCCTCGCGTCGAGCACATTATCCAGCAGGGAAAGGGTCTGATTCACCACATGGAGGCGCTGTTCTACATCCGCAACGACCTGTTTAAACGTCTCCTGCTTGAGTGGAGCCAGGAAGTCTGAGAAAGACTGTTTGCGGGCAGTCAAAGCACTATTGCTGATTCGGGTTATATGACCGGGATCGGAGTTGACAACTCCTTGGGAGGGGATTCCTCCCAGGGGAATGTCTGGCAGCGTTGCTTGGGCATCACAGGGAGGCAGCACCTGATCAGGAACGACAGCCGCAGGTCGATCGATCGCTAAGTGAGGCGTACCAGGATTTGAGTTATTGCCCAGATCATTGCCCGGATCATTGCCCGGATCATTGCCCAAATTATTGCCCGAACTATTGCCCAAGCCGTTGCTCCCTGGCGAGTCCAAATGTGAGTTCAGAGACGGTGGAACGTTCATAGATGCATAAGGAAAGAGAGCGTCCGAGTTAACGATAGCGAAGCAGCCAAGTTTTCTCTAGCAAGATATCCGTGGCTCAACTGAGCTTTTTAACGACAGCCGCTTTTCCGTAGCCGTGAGGTCATACCCACTATATCCGGTTGCTCTATCGCTATCCCGTGACGAACTTAACACTTCATTACAAAACTCTAACAAAAGTTTAAAGCTGTCTACCTTTCCTAAAATTCCCAGCTTCGACCGGAAAATCAGCAAAAAAAAGCCTGAACATTTGACCGTCCAGACTTGGTGATATGCGTTTTGCTCAAGAGAGGATTTAAATTGTGGCTAGAGTTGCAGCGTTTGAGGCTTGGCAACCTAGCCAGGAAATGAGGCGATCGCTTCGACCGCGTTTCCCTTAATCAATCGCTTTCTTCACTTCTTCTTTGGCATCTTCAACCGTATGGCGAACTTTGGCTTCACCCTGTTTCGCTTGTCCGGCTGCCTGATCTTTAGGATCTCCAGTGATGTTGCCAATGCCTTCTTGAATCTTACCTTCTACGTTTTTTGCGGTTGCTTTTAATCTGTCGTCAGCACTCATTTTTATTATCTCCAAATTTGTAAATCTGATATGAGAAAAAGATATCAATGTGCGGGCACCTTTTTCCTCTACCAATCGAGAGATCGTTGATCCCCACCTTTGAATGGAGGCGATCGAGACGGGGATCAATCTTATTCAGCTTTTCTGAGCAAGTATAAGTAATTCTACGAAGGGCGAATTTATTTTGGAGAGTGTTTGAAAAGGGCGAATGGCAATGCGAACTGCCTCCTTAATTCTGCAATGCTAGGGGGGTTGAGCAGGAATAAAGTTTGGGGAACTCGTTAAGCTCAAGTTCTCAGACTCCTCCAAGTGGGTTTGATTGTGGGTCAATATCTACTTTGAGTGTTTCTGTTTCTTGCAATATCTCAGCAATGGTCTCAGCAAGGGGTTGATCTCCAATCCAAACTTCAGCCCCAACATTTTTCCGCTCGGGTAGGCTTGCAAGCTGGCCGGCTCGCTTTATTGCTTTACTCCAAGTTCCACCCTAGTTATTTATTAACCCGGCAAGGAAAGAGAGGGCAGGATTAGGAGAGAAATTGTTAGCATAGAGGTATGAACAAACCCGATGCTCGAACGCTGAATCTAGCCACTCAAAACTATCTGCGGCAGCAGGCAATTCGGCTGCGTGAGGAAGGCAAACGGATAGTTGATATCGCCGAGTACCTGGGCGTGCATCGCAATACCGTATCTGACTGGTGGCAGCAATATCAGCAGGAAGGAGAAGCCGCCTTAGAGCAATACCCTAGAGGCAAAAAATTGGGGCAAGGGCGGACGCTCAATCCTGACGAAGAGGCATACCTGCAACAGTTGATGCGAGACTATTGCCCGGATGAGTTGGAGATAGACAGTGCCTTGTGGACTCGTCAAGCTGTGGCAAGTCTGGTTGCTCAAGTGTGCGGCGTTGTGATGCCACTTCGCAGCGTGGGGGAGTATCTCAAGCGGTGGGGTATGACGCCACAAAAGCCTCTGAAGCGGGCGTATGAACAAGACCCTAAAGCGGTCGAGCAGTGGCTAGAGACGGAGTATGTGCAGATTCAAGCCCGTGCGAAGCAACAAGGAGCAGAAATTGCTTGGGGCGACGAAGCCGGAGTGCGGTCGGGGGCTCAAGGGGGACGCGGGTATGCACCGAGGGGAGAAACGCCAGAGATTCGGCTCAATACCCAAAGAGCGAACGTGAACTCCATTGCCAGCATTGACAATCAAGGGACGGTGCGCTTCATGCTGTACACCCAGACGCTGAGCGCGCAGGTGTTCATCGCGTTTCTGAAGCGACTGATTCAGAAGCGCCAGCGCAAGTTGCTGTGGATCGTGGATAGGCATCCGGTGCATCGGTCAGGGGCAGTGCAGCAGTGGTTAGCGGAACATGAGCAGGCAATTGAGCTACTCTACCTGCCGTCGTACTCGCCCCAGTTAAATCCAGCCGAGTATCTCAACTGTGATGTCAAGCAGGGAGTTCACGCGAAGCCCCCGACGCGAAACCAGGCGCAGTTGGAACAGCGGGTGTCATCTCATCTGCATAAGCTTCAGAAGTTGCCGGGGCGCATCGTGCGGTACTTTAAACATCCTGCCATTGCTTATGCTGCCTGACCTTATGCACTCTCTATACTTGCCAGGTTAATAACTATCGTGCCTAATTGTGCCTCCTTACAAACGGCAAGAGAGCGATCGTCCTGATCCCCCTCGTCTCACCATGATCAGTTCTGCCACAATGCTGACAGCGATTTCTTCGGGGGTGAGTGCGCCAATGTCTAAGCCGATCGGGGCATAAAGGGTTTTGAGTTTTGCTGCTTCAATGCCCGTTTGTTCGATCGCTTGATACACTTGCCGTACCCGCTTTTTACTGCCAATCATGCCCAGGTAACAGCAGGGGATTTGTTTTTGCAGCAAAACAGTGAGGGCTTCCAAGTCAAACAGATAGCCGCGTGTGACCAGTGCCACGTAAAGCTGAGACTGTGGCTGTAAGCAATCGAGGATTTGGGCGATCGGCTCTCGGAAAATTTGGTTTGCCTGCGGATAGCGGTCTGGGTTTGCCCAGTCGGGGCGATCGTCCTGCACCCAGATTTGGAAACCTGCCAGGTGAGCGACTTTTGCAAGCTGTTCGCCGACATGGCCTGCGCCAATAATGAGGAGAGTGGGTGGGGGGTGGAGAGTTTCGGTATAGGTAGGTGGAGGAGTGAGAGGATGGGGCGACGGGGGAATGAGAGGGTGAGCGGAGGTAAGGAAAGGGGATTGGTGAGGAGACAGGGGGGTGGTGAGGGTGAGGGAGTGACCGGATTGGAGGAGATCGACGATTTGTTGGGCGAGGGTGAGGGATTCGCTGCCTTGCCATCGTTGGAGCCAGATTTGCATTTTGCCGCCGCAGATGCCTTCTTGCAGTTGATTGGGAGAGCCTGTAAGGTCGATTTGAACGAGTTGAGGTTCTCCGGTTTCCAGGACGGTTTTGGCTTGCTGGATGACTTTGCCCTCGCCTGCGCCGCCGCCGATCGTGAAAAAGATGCGATCGAGGGTAAGGATCATTTTTGCGCCTGCTTCTCGCGGTACAGAGCCTTTGACATGGATAACGGTTGCTAGCACTGCCGGGGTGTGGGGGAGAAGCTGCGTGAGTTGACGAAAGCATTCCAGGGACATGGTTTGCCCCTATTCAGCGCTGAGGACTGGAAGCCGTTCTGATGCCAGGATGGAGTTGGCTTTGACTTGCTCGATCGCCCATAGCGTTGCTTCAGGGGTCGCTGGAGCCGCCAGAAGGACTGCATCTGTATTGCCAAATGCCGCTACTGCTGCCCGAATCGCTTCACGGACGGACATTGCCAGCATGAACGGGGGTTCACCCACGGCCTTGCTGCCGTAAATCACGCCTTCCTGAGCAGCCCGTTGGAGCAAATGCACCTGGAAATGTTCGGGAATCTCGCTGATCGTGGGAATTTTGTAGGTGCTGGGGGCAAAGGTTCGCAGTCGTCCCTCAGTGTCCCAGACGAGTTCTTCCATGGTGAGCCAGCCCATGCCCTGCACAAAGCCGCCTTCGATCTGACCGAGATCGATCAGGGGATTGAGCGATTCGCCCACGTCATGCACAATATCGACCTGCCGCAGCTTAAACGTCCCGGTGAAACCGTCTACTTCTACTTCGCTAACGGCTGCTCCATAGGCATAGTAATAAAAGGGTCTGCCGTGTCCTTTTACTGCGTCCCAGAAAATATTGGGTGTGCGGTAATAGCCTGTGGCAGAGAGGCTGATGCGATCGTTATAGGCACGCTGCACAACTTCATCAAAGCCCACGCGCAAACTGGGATAGCCGCGACAGAAGATCCAGTCTTCGGCAAATTCCAGATCCTCCGGCGCGTCGAGGTTCAGCAGCGGAGCAGCGACAATCGCCAGTCGAGATTTCAGGGTTTCGCAGGCATCTTTCACCGCTTGCCCGTTCAGGTCAGAGCCGCTAGAAGCCGCCGTTGCTGAGGTATTGGGGACTTTATCAGTGCTGGTGGGCATGACGCGGAAGCGATCGATCCGCACCCCCAAAGATTTTGCTGCTACCTGGAGCATTTTCGTGTGGAGTCCCTGCCCCATTTCTGTACCACCGTGGTTGAGCTGAATGCTGCCATCGGTGTAGATCAGCAGCAGTGCGCCTGCCTGGTTGTATTGGGTTTTGTTAAACGAGATGCCAAACTTGACGGGTGTGATTGCCAGTCCACGTTTCAGGTCGGGGTTCGCTTGATTGAAAGCGTTGATCGCTGCCTGTCGTTCTGCATAGTTCGATCGCGCTTTGGCTTCGTTCCAAACGCGCAGAATTCGGTTATCGACAATTTCCTGACCGTAGTGAGTCGTATTGCGATCGCCGTCCGCATCGTCTTCGCGGTAAAAATTGCGTTCGCGCACTTGATCGGGGGATAGGTTCAGCTTGCGGGCGATGCGATCGATGATTTCCTCGATCACGATCATGCCTTGCGGTCCCCCAAAGCCGCGAAATGCGGTATTCGAGACTTTGTGGGTTTTGGCAATTCGTCCCCGCACTTCCACATGGGGTAAATAGTAGGCGTTATCAACGTGTAGCATTGCCCTTAGCAGCACAGGCGGCGATAGATCCAGGCTCCAGCCTCCGTCTGCGTAGAGATCTAGATCCAGCGCGGTGATCTGACCTTCTGGGGTAAAGCCAACGCAGTATTGCCCTAAAAAGCCGTGCCGTTTTCCGGTCAACATCATGTCCTGGTGTCGCCGCAGCCGCACCCGCACCGGACGACCTGTTTTTCGGGCTGCCACTGCTGCGATCGCCGCAAATGGATTTGCCTGAGTTTCTTTACCCCCAAAGCCGCCGCCCATTCGCAGACAGGTAACAGTGACTTGATTGCTGGCAATTCCCAGGACTCGCGCCACAATAATCTGCGTTTCCGAGGGATGCTGCGTTGAGGAATAGACGTGATAGTGCCCTTCGCCGTCCGGGATCACCCAACTCGCCTGGGTTTCCAGGTAAAAATGATCCTGCCCGTTCATCTCAATTTCGCCTTCCAGCACGATGTCCGCTTGCTGAAGGGCGGTTTCAGGCTCTCCTCGGCGGATAACCTGCGGCGCATTGTGAAAGCTATTGGCGTTGATTGCCTCCTGAATTGTGCAGATCGGCTGGAGCAGCTCGTATTCCACCACCACCCTGGCGGCTCCCAGACGGGCAGCTTCTTCACTTTCCCCGGCCACCCAGACGATCGCCTGTCCCCAATAGCTCACGTCCGCCACGGGCAGCAAAACCTCATCCTGCACGATCGCTCCGGTATCGTTTGCCCCCGGTACGTCTTCTGCCGTCAGCACCGTCACCACTCCCTCGATGTCGTAAGCCCCACTCACGTCGATTCGAGTAATCTGTGCCCGTGCATGGGGAGACAGCACCGGAGAGAGCGATAGCATGCCAATCAGCGATCGCTGATCGTCGGTATAGACTGCCTTACCGCTCACATGGGAGACTGCGCTTTCGTGGCTTTTGCGTTGTCCGGTGGGCATTTGCTGACCTTCCTGATGATGTTGTGCCGATTACCCTGAAGCGAGAACTGCTTTGCATTCCACTAAGCGCCAAGGGCAACAGCTTGACGCTCCATTTCCACAAAAAACTTCTCAAACAAATTAGCAATGAGCAGCTTGCGATAGTCCGCACTGGCTCGCAGATCGGTCAGTGGCGTAAAGGCTTCGCGCAAATCGGGCTTGACCTGCTGCACCGTTTCCCTTGTCCAGGACTGACCGATCAATCGCTGCTCCACTTCGATCGCCCGCACCGGAGTTGCTGCCACTCCCCCATAAGCCAGCCGAGCCTGAAGAATTCGATCTTCAGCATCCAGATCGATCGTGAACGATGCTGCCACAATGCTGATATCGTCTGTGCCTCGCTTGCCGATTTTATAGGACTGGCTGAGGCGACGGGCTGCACCGGGCGTAGGCTGACGGGGAATTTGGATGGATCGAATTATCTCTCCGGGCTGTAGCTCAGTTTGGCGATAGCCTTTAAAGAATTGCGCGAGGGGAAGCGATCGATCTCCCGCTATCCCTGTAATTTGCACTTGTGTATCTAGAGCCAGCAGCACCGGGGGCAAATCGCCGATCGGGGAAGCCGTACCCAGGTTGCCGCCGATCGTTGCCCGATTGCGAACCTGACGCGCTGCAAACCAGTGCAGCATTTCGTCCAGACTGGGAAAGATGCCGCGCAGCTGAGTTTCCACCTGGCTCAACGGCACGGCTGCCCCAATTTCAACAAAATCCGGCGTTTCCCCAATCTGCTTGAGTTCGCTGACCGCCTCCAGGGAAATCAGGATGGGGAAAGATTGCCGATGGTGACTCATTTCTAGCCCCAGATCGGTTGCGCCTGCCACCAGAACCGCCTGTGGGTTATGCTGCAACAGATCGATCGCCTCCTGAAGCCGGGTGGGACGAAAGAACTGCTGCTCATGATCGGTGTAGCGCACTGGCTCCAGATTGGTGGTAGCCGCTACCAGCGTTTGGGAAAAGCGATCGACCGGGGTTGCCTTTGCGACTTGCTGCGCCGCCCGACGAATTGGCAGGTAGCCCGTACAGCGACAGAGATTGCCCTCTAACGCACCATCATCGAGCGTGCCATCGTAATAAGCCGCAAACAGACTCATGATAAATCCCGGCGTACAGTAGCCGCACTGCGACCCGCCCGTTTCCACCATTGCCTGCTGCACCGGATGCAGTGCCCCGTTTGCGATCCCCTCTACGGTAATAATTTGCCGCCCTGCTAGCGATCCGATCGGAATCAGACAGCTATTTACTGCTTGATAATGAGGCTGATTGTCTGCCCCTTCTGCCACGATCGCCACTGTGCAGGCTCCGCAGTCTCCATCCCCGCACCCCTCTTTTGTGCCGACCCATCCGTTAACCCGCAGATATTCCAGGAGCGTCATCGTAGGTGAAATGCCCTTTAGCCGAACGCGATCGCCGTTAATCGTGAGTGACAAACTGGTTTCGAGCTGTTCTTGCTGTGTCACCGTTTCCCCTCCCAGCTGTCTGCAAACCCGGGTGCGCTCGACTCCTGCATTTTGTTTGTCATTCCGCCCCGTACTCTCAACACTACTATCTGGACTGTAGCGGTTTCGCTCGTCTGTTGCCCAGCAGGTTAGAAAATCTTGAAATCTTGGGAGTGAAATCGAAACAGAACGGAAACTTATCGCCCAAACTCGATCGACACTCCGACGAAGTTCCCCTCACCCTTCCCATCACTCATCACTGCATAGTGTGTACGATCAAACAGACAGAACGGCTGTAACTGCTAATACAATCTACAGACGCAGATTCAAGACACAAAACGGGCAGCGAGCGGGGGAACGATGCAGCAGCTAAAGATTGTCATTATCGGGGCGGGAATTGGGGGGTTAACCGCAGGCGTTGCCCTCAGTCGAGCCGGATTTGAGGTCGAAATCTACGATCGCGTCCGAGAACTGCGTCCGGCGGGGGCAGCGATTTCGGTCTGGTCAAACGGGGTGAAGGTGCTGAATTCCCTCGGCTTGGGTCAGCCCATGGCGCAAATCGGCGGCTTGATGGAGCGCATGGAGTACCGCACTCAAAACGGCGATCTGCTCAATGCGATCGATCTCGCTCCCCTGGTGCAAACGGTCGGACAGCGACCCTATCCGGTAGCTCGAACCGATTTGCAAACAATGCTGCTGAATGCCTTTCCGGGAGAAGTGAAGCTAAACGCTCGCTGCGTTGGTGTAGAAGAAACCGAGACAGGTGTGACGGCAGTGTTTGAGGATGGACATCGCGCCACAGGCGATCTGGTGATTGCGGCAGACGGGGTGCGATCGGTTCTCCGTGAATTTGTGCTGGGGCATTCGGTTGAGCCAATCTACGGCGGCTATGTCAACTGGAACGGCTTGGTTCCCATCAGTGCCGATCTGGCTCCGTCAGACACCTGGGCAATTTATGTGGGCGACTTTAAGCGGGCTTCGATGATGCCTGTGGCAGGAAATCGCTTTTATTTCTTTTTTGATGTGCCCATGCCCAAAGAAAAAACCTCGGAACTGGGCGAGATTCGCTCGGACTTATCGCAGTTTTTCCTGGGCTGGGCAGATCCGGTACAGCGGCTGATCGAGCGACTAAATCCTGAAACCACCAATCGCGTCTTGATTCACGATGTGGGACCGATCGATCGCATGGTGCGCGGTCGGGTTGCGCTGCTGGGAGACTCTGCCCACGCTACCTGTCCGGATCTGGGTCAGGGCGGCTGTCAGGCAATGGAAGATGCTTATGTGCTCACACAGTTCCTCCTCACAACAAACCTCAGCGTTCAAGATGCTCTGCACCGCTATGAAGCCGATCGCCATCCCCGCACCTGCGCGATCGTCCAAAAAGCTCGTAAACGCGCCGAGCAAATTCACGGTAAAGACCCGGACATTACGCGCCAGTGGTATCGACAGCTCGCTACTGAAAAACCGACTGACGTGACCGATGCGATCGCCAACACGATCCTGGGCGGACCGTTGAGATAGTTGCTGAACCCTATGCCTTTCTCCATCGCTGAACTGAACGCCTTTTCTCAGGAAGAATTCGTCGCCGCCCTGGGCACAGTTTTTGAAGAAACTCCCTCGATCGCCGCTCGAACCTGGCACAGCCGCCCTTTTGCCGATCGCGCAGATCTCTTCCAAAAGCTGATCGCCACAATGCAGCAAATGACCCCAGCAGAAAAACTCGCCCTGATCCGCGCTCACCCCGATCTAGGCAGCAAAGTCAAAATGGCAGCCGACTCCGTCCAGGAGCAATCCGGCGCAGGACTCGATCGCCTCTCCCCAGAAGCATTCGATCGCTTTCAAACGCTCAACCACGCCTACAAAACCAAATTCGGCTTCCCCTTCATCATCGCCGTCCGCAACCATAGCAGAGCGAGCATTTTAGCGGAATTCGATCGCCGCCTGCAAAACTCGATCGCTGCCGAAACGCAGCAAGCCCTCACAGAAATCACCCAGATTGTTCAATTTCGTTTGGGTGATCGAGTGGTTGATTCTACGTCATAAAGAATGGTTGAGCAGGGTCATAAAGGATGTTTGAGCAGTCGCCAATCTCCTCCATCGCCCCATTTCCCTATCCATCCACCCGTACCCCGCCCAAAAAATTCAAGCCAAATTCCGTAAGATAGAAATCTCCCC
>NZ_JACJOR010000026.1:0-2153 GCF_014695615.1 Leptolyngbya sp. FACHB-711 | reverse complement strand
AGGGTCAATTGGAGATTTTCCAGTGCAGGTGCGCGCATTCGGTTAGGGCATCTCTATCCTAAATTAAAGCATGCTAACTAGGCAAAGTTTATTTGGTGAACTACTAGTATCTATGATATTCAATCGATTCACGCAGCAGATACAAAGCAAAAAATGCCGTTGTGTTTCTTTGTTTTATGGCGATCGTTTGTCTTTTAGTTCGTCTTTTTTGAATATCCATTATCGCTCCCCTTCAAGAAATGCTGCTGTCACAGCTCAGCCCTGACGATCCCATGATGGCAATGCTCGCTCAGATGATGGCACAGCGGCAATCTACTCCGGCTGTCGATGAAGATGACGAGGAAGACCGGATCGATCGGGAAGAGATGGAGCGACAAGCGGAAGAAAAGTCCCAAGCGATGGCAAAAGCACTCCGTCATCTACGCAGCAAAATCGACGATCTCTATGCAGAGCTAGGTTTCCTTGCTCGCAAGTTACATTGGCGAACGACTAGGAGCACCGGGCTACAGCCTGCACAACAACGGGCTTGCGATCGATTTTTCCACCCGCGACCAGGTACATTGGCGGAACGCCGCACTCAAAACTATAGCCTGCTTGTTAGCTTGTTAAGCAATCGATCGCGCGTTTAATTCCTGCAAGTTCCAGTAATGCGGCACTCCTGGCTGACTGGTATCGCGTTGAACGAACGACCGTAGCTCACGGCAACATTCCTCGCTATAGCTAGGCACTTCTAGGGGATGCCAGTGCGAATTTACCTAACGCATTTGCTTCATAGGTCACGCAAGTTCAGACAATATCATTTGTCGAGTAATGCTTCAGATATCGGAGTGATTGGGCTGTACATCAACCGTTACTTTGGTCTCTCTATCTAACCAGCAACCAGCAACCCATGTAAAACATTACCGAAACCGCTTCAAATAATGCCCCTGAGGTGAACCCAATACCTGTCCCCGATCGTAAATCAAATTCCCACGCAGAAATGTATGCTTCACTCGCCCTGTTAGTTCCATTCCCTCAAAGGGGGTATAGCCTTGTTTCGACTCAGATTCAGCAGCACGAACCACAAACGTTTCATTGGGGTCGAGTAACGCTAGGTCAGCATCATACCCGATCGCGATGTCACCCTTTTGAGGAAGTCCAAACCGTTGCGCCGGATTCCAGCACAGTAATTTTGCCATATGGTTGTAGGACATCCCCCGCTTACTGCCTTCGCTGACAATTCCTGAGAGTAGATATTCTGTGCCTCCAAAGCCCGCCTTTGCGAGCCAGATATTGTCCGGATCCTGAAAGTTCGCTTTTTTCTCGGCAGAACAACAGGCATGATCGCTCACAATCCAATCCACTTGATTCTGCAACACTGCATTCCACAAGTACTCGACATCCGATCGCGGTCGAATTGGCGGATTCACTTTTGCCCATTTACCCGTAGGAACCTCGACATCAAGCAGCAGATGACCCACGGTCACTTCTCGCCTGAAATTGATGTGGGGAAAGGTCGTTTGCATCATCAAAGCTGCTTCCACCGCTTTGCGGGAACTGAGATGGAGCAAATTGATGTTGACGCAGTTTGTTTCATGGGCTAGATAAGAAGCAATACAAATGGCTAACCCCTCGGAGTGGGGAGGACGAGCAGCGCTATAAGCACTCAGTCCGGTGAGGCTTGAGTCTTGCTGCACAATTTTGGTATAGGCATTTAGAATATCAGCGACTTCGCAATGAAGACTAAGGCTAATGGTGTCTTGCAGAGTGGGATAACGTTCCCTTAACTGAGACAAACTGCGCATGATGAATTCAAAGTGGGCGAAGTCGTAACGCTCTTCTTTGTTGATCATCAGAAATAGATTTTGCTGATCGGAGAGACCATGCAAACCATACCCGCCATAAAACATAAAAATTTTGAACGAAGCAACGCCATGCTGTTCAAATAGCCATTGCATTTCGTCAATATGCTGGCTACTAATTGGTGCAACATGATAGCCATAATCGACAAAGAAGTTGCCTTCCGATAGGGCAAGCACCTCTGGAAAAAAATCTCGATAAGACCCGCCTTTATTCAGATAATACTGACCTGTGCGGATGTATCGATCGTTAACCCTTGCAAAGGTAGTTGACGAAATCTTGCTTCCCCGCCTACACTCACAGCAGCTAAACGA
>NZ_JACJOR010000259.1:0-22136 GCF_014695615.1 Leptolyngbya sp. FACHB-711 | reverse complement strand
GGCCGCTTCTGCCTGAGGAAGAGAAGATTGCAGCTTAATGTGATTTTGTGCAAAAACTTTCAGCGTTTTGAAGCCCTGCTTCAGGCTATCAATCTCTTCTTCCTCAACGGGTTCGCTGCCAAACAGTAAGCGATTGATCACGTCGTACACTTCGAGCGCAGCCTGCCGGTCTTTTTCCAGGTCAATCTTAAGCAGTGCCAGATTAGAAAGGGTTTGGACGGCTTGCAGCACTTCGTTGTTTTCGTCTAAGGCTTGCGGCTGGTTCATTTTACTGCTATCAACTTCAATAAAGTCCGAAGGATCTACCCCATTGGGGAACGCATCAGCCGGGATTTCTTCGTTCTCAATCCGGTGGTGAAGCTGCTCCATCGCCTGCTGACGGGATTTCTCGGAATCTTTGCCACGAACAGAAAAGATTAGATCGGGGCGTTCTGGAAGGGTATAAGCAACCATATTTTTAACTGGAGTGATTTGTTTATCTATAGATCTAGTGTACTAAATCCATAGACTTTTCCTTAAGCTAAGTAATTGTAGAAGTTTAATACCCATTCCCGAAAGTTGGGTGATAAATAATGTCAGGGATGAGGGCTACCGTCCGGCATTGTTGCCCCCTGTAAAATTGCACCTTGCAAATTGGTGCTGCTTAACTCTGCTCTGGTCAGGTTGGCATTTGCTAAATTCGCCTGCATCAGATTCGCTCTGGCAAGGTAGGCGTCCACAAGCTGGGCCTCGCACAAGATTGCCTGCCAGAAATTAGTACGGCTCAGGTCGGCGCGAGGTAGACGGGCGGCAGTGAGATTTGCTTTTGCCAGATGAGCGTTGGTCAGTTTGGTATCTGCTAGCAATGCCCCTTGCAGGCTGACGCTTGCCATATCTGCCTCAACCAGGATCGATCGCTCCAGACGGGCATTAATCAGCGATGCACCTCGTAGAATCGATCGCGTCAGATTGGCTTCGGTCAGAGAAGCATTGTGTAGATTTGCCTCAGTCAGGTCAGCATTGCTCAAATCAACTCCGCGCAGGATTGCCTCACTTAAATCTGCGCCGCGCAGATCAACTCGCGACAAATCCGCTCCGGTCAGGTTTGCGCCGCGCAAATCAGCTTTTCTCAGCGTAGCTCCGCGTAGGTTCACCGTGTAGCGATGATTCTCTTGGCGCAGGTTTGCCCCGCGCAAACAGACTCCGGTTAAATTTGCGCCGCCAAGCTGAGCATTTCGTAGATCTGCATTCTGTAGATTCGCATCCAGCAGGTTAGCCAGCGATAAATCCGCACTGCGAAGGTCTGCTCCTGCAAGAATGGCTCCATGCAGGTCAGCGTCTTTGAGAATCGCGCCTGTAAGTTCTGCTTGGGTCAGGTTTGCGCCGCTCAGCTTACTGGCAGTCAGGTTTGCCTTGCTCAGCTTCGCTCGGTTGAGATAGGCAAATCGCAAAACGGTACGCTGGAGGTCTGCCTGGCTGAGATCAATCCCAATCAAATCCGCTTCAGCCAAATCCGATAGTGCCAGCCGTACCCCATTAAAGTTCGTTTTGCCTACACCATACTGCCTGAGCAGATCGGCTGCTTTGATAGCTTCATTCATAGGTTGGTTCGGTGATAGGGTTGATCATCTCAGCCGATCGCCGTCAGGGAAGACAGATGGAGATGGAGATGGAGTGGGAGCAGTCTGAGTGGGAGCCGCAGTATGGGGCAGGGGACTGGTAAGCTGGGAAAACTCCGGCTGAGTGGCTCCTGAGGCATCACCATTCGCAGGCAGAGCAGATGAGCCAGACGAAAACTGTTGGATTGCTTGTAGCAATGCATCGATTGATGGCTGATAAGCCTGGGGATTAGGCAATTGTTTAACAATTTGACCCAGCGCAGTGTTGAGGTAAGCCGCCTGACGATAGGTCTGCATTGTCATTTTCAGGAGGTCATCGAGATCGTAGTCTTTCAGGATGCCTTCGTGCTGCTGTAGCTGAAAGGGTTCGTGCAGCAAAGAAAACAGCAAAATTTTTGTGCGAAGTGGATTGCTTGCCTGCACAACGCTCTGTCGCAGACTAAATCGTTCACTCAACCTCAGGTTCGATGGCTTCAAGTCACTTCCCTGCAAGTCACTTCCCTTAGAGGAAGCCAGGGTTTTGCCTGCGATCGCAGAAGATCCACCATTCGATCGCTTGTTTTGTTCATGCAGTAACGCGGAGAGTGCGGCTGTTGCTTCTGCAATAGTCGAAAATTTTGTGCTACCAGAGCGAGAATTCAAGCTGCTCGTTGCGTCCTCCTCAAAGCACTCCGCCTGAGTGTCCTCCAAAACCGTTGGTTCTGCTGCGACGGTTTCAGAGTCGAAATAAAGAGGCTGGAAAGCTTGAATCAAACGATCGGCAAGCAAGCGATATTGGGCGGATTTGCTCAGCGTTTTCACTACGTTCTCAAGCAGAACACAAAGAACTGTTTTGGTTGGCGTCAGGCTGTGCAGCGTTTGGATAAGCGGCAGAAGCGGTGTTTGCTCTATTGTTTTTCGATCGGACTCCCACTGATGAGTACAGGCGAGGATGAGCAGTTTCTTCAGGCGCAGTGGCTCTGGATCGATCGTGAGCTGTTGGGCAATCGCCTCGTAAATTTGAGGATCTACCGTAGGAATGAGCACGGCGTCCAGATAAATGGGTTTCAGCAAGCCGAGGAGGGTATGGGCAACCAGGATATACTCTGCTGGTCTGTTGAGATGATGTGCTGCCTCTGTTAGACGGGTTTGCAGTTCCTGCCAAGTGGGAGCCAGCGATCGCAGGGTGTGAAGCAAATCGGAAAACTGAACTGCCTCTAATCGAGCTGTGTCACTCTCCCAGGTTCCAGTGCAGCTATAAATCAGCAGCTTTTTGAACCGGAGGCTTTGTGAGTCTTGCGCTAAAGCTTGCAATACTTTAGTTGCCTCAGCTTCACTGGCATGACCGGAAGTAGGAACTGTCGAAACAGAAGAAACGGGAATCATGCGCGGGATACAAGCAAGGAATTAAGATGCAGACTGACAGCATTAGAATGCCCATTACCCCAATCTAGGGATGCGCCTGGTTAATGTTATTTTTATCAAGACTAAATTAACTATCTCAGCGGAACTACGGCAATACGAGAATGCTAGCGTTCAAGACGCAATTACCCCAGAGGAACAGGTTTCGCAGTTGAGTGCAGTTTGCCGCAGAACCACTGGTTGGCCACAGAACTACTAAGGACGCGAGAGGGCTTGTGGCAAAAAGTCTGTCAGTACACGGATAAATCGGGCTGCATAAACGCGATCGAGGAACTGAAGCGTAGGCGATCGTCAGGATACAAACCGTGAGCCAAACCAAACGTGAATCAAAAGTGTGAAACAGAACTGTGAGATAAAACTCTGAGATAAAACAAAAAAGGTAGGCTCAAAACCTACCTCGATGAGACGAATTTTATGAAACTAATAACGAATCAGAAGTTTAGGTAAGGTAGACCGCGTGTACCCTGAAGAGATTCCAGCCCTTAGAGCGCATCCATTAAGCGTTTAACCCGCTCAACAAGAGGCTTGTGCTCAATTTGTTCGCTCAACTTACGAGCATCTTTGTAGTAGGACTGTGCCCATTCTTTCTGGTTCATCGTGGCATAAACCGAGCCAATGTTGAGTAGGGTTGAGATTTCGCCCAAACAGTCACCCAAATCCCGGAAGCGGTTAATGGCTTTGTTATAGAAGCTGAGTGCTTGCTTGCGTTCGCCCAGCAGACTGTAGGTAAAGCCGATGTTGTGCAGCGTATTTGCCTCGCCCGATCGATCGCGCATTTCTTTGCGAGTCAGCAGAATCTGGTGATACAACAGCAGTGCTTCTTTCGGTTGACCCATATCGCTGTAGATCGAGGCAATGTTGTTGAGAGTAGTCGCCTCGCCCGAAAGGTTTTTGATTGCCCGCTGGATCGATAGAGCCTCCTGGAAAAAGCCCAGGGCTTGCTCTGACTTGCCCATTGCCGTGTAGGCAAAACCAATGCCGTTGAGGGTAGTCGCTTCACCAGAGAAGTCGCTCAACATTCGACGCATTGCCAGAATTTGATAATGCAACAGCAGGGCACGCTTCGGCTCATCCAACTTAGTATGAATCAGAGCAATATTGTTCAACGTCGAGATTTCGCCCTGCGTGTCTCCCAGGCTCTTGAAAATAGGCAGTGCTCGGCTAAAAAATTCTAGAGCCAACGATAGCTGTCCGAGATGATTGTAGGAGGAGCCAAGATTGCAGTAGCTCGTTGCTTCGCCCTGGTTATCGCCCAGTTCCTGAGTGCGTGAAAGTCCCTGATAGAAGAATTCAAGGGCCTTTTGAGGCTGCCAGCAGTGAATGTAGGCTAAGCCAACATCGTTGAGCGCATGACCTTCTCTGGTGCGGTCTTGCATCTCTCTAGAAAGGCGGAGATTTTGTCTGGAAAGGTCGAGATATTCTTTATATTTTCCCTGCTTGTAGAAGGCGTTTGCCTCTGTACGGCGGGTTTCCCATTGCTGAAGCTGACCAAGTAACTGCGCCATCGGGGTTTCGTGAAGATTCATCAGGTGGACTGGATTGCGGTACGGTGACTACTCTAAGGTAGTCATACTGATGACTAAATTACTCCCCCAGTTAGGGAAGCTTATCTATCATTCTCTACCTTTTGGTACAGGACGTAAAGCGGCAAATATGCTGAACTCTTAGACTACTTTTTCAGTGGGATTCGCAAAACTGATACTCTCACTTCATCAGAGAATTTTAGGTATAAATTTCAAGCCGTTTTAATTGAAAGAACTAATCAAGATTCAGAAAAAAATAGGCTGATTCTCTAGAAAAGAAGCTGAGCTTTAGTTTTGCGCTGATCGCATTACTTTAGCCAGATAGAAACTTAGCCGAGCCCGAAACACAATACCCACTATGCTGCTGTTCGAAGTACGTGTGAGCAGGTTGTTCCTTTATACGTGTGGCGAAGCGATGACGCCGTTGAAGGGGTTGAGAAAAATCCGTTGATGTGACTCAAAAAATTGACTTATGAAGACCAGGAACGACGGAGATCAAAATAGCGATCGAGCCAGGTGCGCTGTCCGGTCGTTAATCTCTGGTATCGCCAGGTATAAGTCAGGGCATGAAGCATCTCTGCAAACGTGGGGGATGGAATCGGCAGCTGCGCCAATTGCGCCATCGACAAGTTTTGCTGCATTGCCAGCGTCAGAATACTGATCCATTCACTTGCCTGAGGTGAAACGATCGTTGCCCCCAGAATTTTACCGTCCTGCCGCAGGATAAGTGTGCAGAAGCCAGCCATTTCTTCTTGAAGATAAGCTCTGGCGATCGTCTGGGTTGAAGTCGTCAAGATCCGCACCGCTTTGCCGTAGGTTCGTCTGGCTTTTATCTGATTCATGCCCACCTGAGCAATCTGCGGATCAGTAAACAGCGTCCAGGGCACAAGGTGAGACTGAACCTTTCGCGGCGAGAGAAGCAGCGCATTATGCAGAACGAGATCGGCTTCTTCCCGAACCAGCTGGGGCAGCGCGAATCCGCCTAGAGTTTCGCCGCAGGCATAAACACGCGGATGGGTCGTCTGGAGCATGCGGTTAACTGTTACCCCGTCTGGAGTCCACTTCACCCCGATCGCTTCTAGCTTCAGGTGCGCCAGATCGAGCCGTCTTGCTGTTGCTAGCAATAGCAGATTTGCTTCAATGCAGTGTGCTTTTCCACTTGCATCCTGTCCATAGAGCCGAATGCCAGAGTTCGTTGTCTGAACCTGTTCGATGCTGACTCCGGTAAAGAGCGAAACTCCTTCGGCTTCAAGCTGCGCCTGGATGAGCCGGACTGCTTGCGGATCAAATTGGGGCAAAAACCGTGATTGAATCAGCGTCACCTGTACGCCAAGCCGCTGAAGGATCTGGGCAAATTCGATCGCCTGCGGGTCGTCTCCCAGAATTGCAATTCGCTTGGGCAGCGTTTCTCCCTTAAACTCAGCCAGTGCATCCAGCGTTAAAACAGTAGCTCCGTCCAGTCCGAGAATTGCAGGATAGATCGGTAGACCGGGCAGTGCCAGCAGGTAGGCCCGCGATGAGAGCGATCGTCCGTTCACCCGGTAGCCCAGGCGCGGTAGTCGATGAAACTCACCCTGCCCCACAATTACGTCTACTCCTGCCGCCGCAAGCTGATCGAGGGACTGCTGCTGCTGGATCATTCGCGTTTCGGTCAGTATTGGAGCAGTTTGAGCAGCAAGGTTGAGCAGTTCGGGGGGGGAGGTGAGCCGAGTAGGGTGGGGCATTTCTTGTGATCGGGGCAACTGCTCTATCCGATAGCTCAGGTTTGCCCATTCGCTCAACAGCATCCGAAAATTATCAGTCCCTCGAGGCGGCTGTGGCTCCACTAAAGCAACCTGCGCCTGAAATCGACAGGCCAGCGCGGCAACCGATCGGGCAACGGTCGTACCGCCCAAAATCACAAGGTCATAGTCTACAGCCATGAGCAGATCAAGATGCAGGATGGGGCAGAACGACAGTTACTTCTAAACCGGTTACTTCTAAACCAGTTACTTCTAAATAGAATGGGGCAGCACTTGAGCCAGGGCATCGAGCAATCGTCTATTCTCAGACTCGGTGCGAACCGCAACGCGAAAGAAGCGATCGCCCAGTTCAGGAAAACTTGTACAGTCGCGAATCAGGATTCTGTGCTGCTGAAGAAGCTGGCGCTGCAATTCGATCGTAGACCCCTGGAACCAGACCAGCAAAAAATTTGCCGCACCGGGCAGCGGAGACAAACCGGGCAGGTCAGCCAGTCCTCGATAAAGCTGGTTTCGGGCGATCGGGAGCCAGTCGAGGGTTTGCTGCTGAAATGCAACATCCGTTACAACTGCCTCGGCTGCTACCGCCGCTAGCGTATTCACCGACCAGGGATCGCGCCACTGCTGCCAGCGATCGAGGCGATCGGGGTGAGCAATCACATAGCCAAATCGCAGTCCCGGAAAGCTGTAAAACTTGGTGAGCGATCGAAGGATGACCAGATTGGGAAAGTCGGTGATGCGATCGATCAGGCTTTGCTGTTCGTCTGGCGGTAAAAAGTCCATAAACGCTTCATCCACAACGACCAGCGCGTAATGTTCCAGCAGGGGCAGCAGGGATTGTTGGTCGAACAGTTGCCCAGTGGGGTTGTGAGGGTTGTTGAGGAGAAGCCCGGTGGAGGAATGGGGGAGTGAAGGCGTGAGGGGAAGAGGAGATGAGGGGGTAGGCGGTAGAGGCGAGGTTTGCTGTTCGTTCTGGATTTTGAGCAAAAACGCTTTGCCAGACTTGCTTGGTTCGGAGGACGAGGGAAGGACGATGGGACAGGGGACGATTTTGGCGTCGAATGCCCGGAGTGCCCGCAGGTAGTCGCCAAAGGCAGGGGTGAGCAAATGGGTGGCGTTGAGTTCTGCCAGTTCGCGGCTTGCCCAGGTCAGCAACTCGGCAGAGCCGTTGCCGGGGAGAACCCAATCGGGGGAAAGGCCGTGGGTGGCTGCGAGAGCTTGCCGCAAGGAGGTGTAGCCCGGATCGGGATAGTGGCAGAGATCGCGGAGGCTGGACTGGATGGCGACGATCGCAGACTGAGGTGGACCGAGCGGATTAATGCTGGCAGAAAAATCCAAAATCTCAGAAGGGGAACAGCCTGCCAGGGATGCTGCCCAGGTTAAGTTCCCCCCGTGTCCGGGTATCCGGCGTGATGGTTGCACGATGTTCGCGGCTTGTGGGGTTATTTGCCCACCATTTCCTTAAACAGTTTACCAGCCGAGAATGCTGGCACTTTCGTTGCCGGGATTTGCATCGCTTCTCCGGTTTTCGGGTTGCGACCTTCCCGCTCTTTGCGCTCACGTGGCTCAAAGGAACCGAAGCCGACTAGCGTGACTTTGTCGCCGTGGGAAACTGCTTCCATAATGGAGTCGATCGCAGCCGTTAAAACTGCATCAGCTTGCTTTTTGGTGACGTTTGCTTTTTCTGCAACCTTGTCCACTAGTTCGCCTTTGTTCATGGTTATCTCCTTGCAATGGTAATCAGCGAAGTTAATGATTAGACTCTCACGAATTAGCATCGTTGATCTAATCGGTGGAATTCGAGAAGGAAATCAGACAGCGATCGCTGAAACCCTTGTTAACTCGAATTTTCAATGCTTTATTCTAAATGCAAGATCCCCAATATGGATCGATCAAACCTTTAATTTATGTAGATTTGAAGCACTTTTTAAAAAATTCCTGCCGATCGACGGGGTTATGACAGCAGAAAGCTGCAAAACTGTGTACAAATACTTATGAAATTCACGTTTTTACCATCAGGAAGAAGTCTTGCGAAGCCCGTGCTGCTCACTCCTGAGCAAAAACAGAGCGGAATAAGTTTTGCATCATTTCGAGAAGGAATTACACCGATCGACCTTATCCTTTTAATCCTTTCTGATTGAAAATCACGAGTCGATCGATCCGTTGCCGGAGGCAGAAAATCAACTCGTGATCGTTTAGAGGATGTTTGAGAGGTTACGACTATTTCCCGAACCGCCCCTAACTCTCAATTCGGGGGGAACGGAGTTGCCTTAGGGAAGCTGAACCCCCTGTCGGCGTAAAATCTCATCGGCTTCTGGGCTAGGCGTATAGCGATAGCCAAAAGAAGAGAAGTCTGAATCATCGAGCACACGCGGGGTCAGCAGCACGATCACTTCTTGACGCGTGTTGTTGCGGTTGGTTCGTCTGAACAGCGCACCCAGGATCGGAATATCGCCCAGAATTGGTACTTTGCTGACGGAAGTACGATCGGTTTCCTGAATAATACCGGACAAGATTAAGGTTTGCCCGTCTCGAATTCGTACCTGACCGGAGGTTAATTGCCGTACTGAGAGTAGCGTTACCTCCCCATCACCAACTTGCCGCGTTTCAACTGGAGCCGAAACAGTAGGAGCGATCGCCAGGGTGACAAACCCGTTATCGTCAATACGGCTGACATTTACCTGGAGCTGGAGTCCTGCGACGGCTTTTATAATGTTGACCTGTTCCCTTGTGCCGCTGGGCGTGTCCACACGCTCAATTTCAGTTTCGGAAATTACTTCCTGTCCCAGGTTGACAGTGGCTTGCTGTCCTTCCTGGATTACCAGCGTTGGATCGGTCAGGATTTTGGCATTGCCGCTGACAACCTGGGCTTGCAAGCTTGCCAGGAATCGCGTCGGATAGCGGAAGAACGACGGTAATCCCGATTCGGCAGTTCCTACTTCGCCTCGCTCAACGTTGGCGTTGCCGTCTGCGTCAATTGTAATCACCGTATCTTCTGCCAGTTCAACATCGGTGATTCCAGTCTCGAAGGGATCAGTCGAAACCCCGCCAACACGACGCAAAAACTCGGCTGCGGCTGAGGCTGCTACACGGCGCACAGTTCCGTTTCGCTCATCAATGATAATTGTCCCCGGTGTCGTTCCTGGAATGCGGATACCCGGTTGATCAACATCAAGGAACGTATTGCCGCCCGCAAACGGGTTAGGAATCGCGGGTGGACTCAGCACGCTGCTGCCTGCGGTTGCTGCATTAGGCGGATTGTTGCCGCCGTAGTTGATAAAGGCATTGCCCCCGTCACTCAAGACAAAGGTATCGCCCACGCCAAACGAGAAGCTGGTGTTGAGGTTATCCGTTGCTGCCAGGTTGACATCCACAATTTTGATGTTGACTGCCACCTGACGCTGGCGCAAATCAAGCTGAGACAGCAGTGACCCGGCGACTTGTACCTGCTGGGGCGTCCCCACCAGCGTGACAGCCTGAAGCCGTTCATCAGTTAGTACCGATAACCCTCTCAGCAGGAGTGGACCTGCCCCCGCCGTTGCTGCCAGAGGAATAATCTGAGTTGTTGTGTTGTTTGTGACAATCTGGTTTGCGCCTTCACCCTGCACGGTCCGAGTCGTGGACTCAACCACCCGCTGGGTTTCTGCACCCTGAGCACTGAGGAAAGAAGCAGCAGCGGCAGCTGTGACCTGATTCAGGCGCAGCGTACGAATAATGTTGTTTCGGGCAGATGCCGGAAGCAGCGTTCCCACAAAAATGGTTCTGCCGCTACGGTTAGCTTGTAGGTTTGCGACGCGCAGCACATAGTTGAACACATTCTGGACTGGCTCATTTTCAATATCGAGGGAAATCCGCACATCTTGCGGTGCGCCCCCTCCTTCGGCTGGAGCCGCAGCTTGCCCCGGTCCTTGCGCTTGAACTGCCTGATCAAGATAAGCTACGTTGAGTCCCGCAGCCCTTGCCAGCAGTGATAAAACTTCCCGTGCCGGAGCATCGCGCAGCACCAGACGCGGCACAATTTCGGATGTGCCCAGATTGATTTCTTCGGGGGCAGCATCTGTACTGGAAACCGAAATATCGCCTAATGGCGGCGCAACCGCTCTGGGTAGCAAAGGCGGGGCTGCTTCACGCGAGGGCTGCACCACCGGAACTCCCTCGATCGTCACTTGAGGATTGGGAACCAGCACATCAGGCGCAGGCGCATTCGGGAGAGGAACTGCCGGAGCAGCTGGAGCCGGAGCAGCCGGAGCTTGAGCCACCTCAGGCGCAGGAACAGGAATTGCCGTCGCTGTTGAGCTGCTGGTGTCATTGGCTGAGCTGCCTTCGGAAACCCCATTGACATTAAGCACAATGCCACGCTGTCCCTGATTGATCTGTCCATTGGGGGTGCCGCTGCCGCCGTTGACGGTAACTCGCACACTGTTTGTGTCAAGCTGGGCAACGCTGACCGAGCTGATCCCGGGAGCCGGATTGTTTTGCACAAAGCCGCTGTTGTCGGGCAGGCTGAGCTGAGTATTAATTAAGTCTGCGATCAGGGCATTGCCACGATTCACAGTGAATACCTGAGGTCGATCGCCCTGACGGGTTTGCAGCACTACCTGCATTCCGCGATCGGTTTGATTCACCTGTACATTTGTAATCTGGGTTGCCGCCGCACGAGCGGGCTGAGCCGAGACGCAAATTATCGCTGCCCCTGTCAGGAGGCTTCCCCCCAAAATTCCACCAAACTGATAATGCCGATTCACGATTCACTCCTCCTTCGGGCAATGGGTCAACTGGAAAGAAAACAAAACTGTCATGCCCTGGTCAAACACACACAATCAAACACACAATCGAACCCGCACAATAGCAAGCAAATCCACTTAAACTTGCCGACAGACCCGGAGGATATTTGATTTGAAAAGTCATGCTTGCGGTTCAAGCTGCCCCCAGACCTTTAATTTTGGGAAAACCCGACTTCCTCCCAACTCTCAAAGCCCCCACCGAAGGGAAATTTAGGGACAATGCAGCACCGCTCATACTCCTTAACCATCCTCTAGGAACGACTTCCTTTAATCTGGATACTTCACCTCAGGCTCTTGCAATGGAAACAGCCTTTACTGCGCTGGAGGGCTTGCCGCTGCCGGAGCAGTTCTTGCGGCTCCAGGTGGGTTAATCGGCACTAAAGCCTCCAGCCGGAAGCCAGTCTCCACGCGGGTTTCGGGCTGCCCTGCCGGGACAATTTGCCCTTGCGGACTCAGCACAATTCGCTGGGTGCTGCGATCGAGTTCGGACCTGAAGTTATCCACGACCAGCAAGGGCTGAAGCCGCTCGATGTTGCGAATCACCGACTGCGTCTGCGGGAACGACCCCAAAACCTGGACATCATACACCCGCCGTTCGAGCTGGTTATTCACCGCTGCACCGAGGGAGCCATCTGTGACCGGACCGGAAGCATCGGGCAAAAAATTAAACCGAGAAAGTCTTGCCCGTCGATCCGGGTCTTGAATTCCCGCATTCACAGACTGCACCCGCTCGTTCACATCCAGCAAAAGCGTATCCAGGCTTTCCTCGGTGGCAAATAGCCCCAGCACATCTGCCTGAAGCTGCTGAGCCGATCGCAGCCGTTCTCTCGCCTGAGCAATCTGCTGCTGAGCATCGCCCAAGTTGGCAAGTTCCTGCTGCTTACTTTGAATATCGGTCTGAAGCTGCTGGTTACGATCGAGCGTAGGCTGCACCAGATTCGCCCAGAGCAAATAAGCCCCGACTGCTCCCGCAACTGCCAGCGCAATACCGCCGACCGTAGGCGTGAGGCTAATGCCAAACACCTTGGGGTACGACGGTCCTTCCAGATCGCGACCTTCTGTAGGAATAAAATCTCCGCCAACGGTCATGGTTTCAAAACTCCTCTATCCCGAAGTGCCTGAATTCTTGAAGCCAGTCCTACAGACAGCGTGCGTTCCAAATCGCGCAGCAGCTCTGACGCAGGCAAACTGGTCAGATTGCTCTCTATTGTGTATTCCACCACTTGCGGTAGCTCCACAGTAACCGCTCCGCCGCCCTGACCCGAAAACTCGATTTGCGTCGCGTTGTCTATTAGCCGCGAACCAACTAGCCGCACATCTTCGCTGTCCAAAAAGGGCGATCGTTGCAGCGTCAGCACAAAGTCATTCACATCATTAAACGATCGCGCCTGTCCAGTAATTCGCACTCTGGGCACGCCAACCGAAGCAGGGGGCGGTGCTGCCTGAGGCACAGGGCTGGCTTGTGGACTGGCTCCCGGACTTGGGCTGGCTACCGGACTCGGACTGGGCGCAGGGGCAGCCGGAGGGGGTGCGGGTTCAAGCTGCTCGATCGCCTGAATCTGCACATTGCCGGGAACCCGTGAGCGAACATCCTGCAAGATGGCAGACCAGGGACGAATCTGGTCAAACACGGTCGCGAGCGCCTGGTTCTGTGCCTCGATTGCTTGCACCTGCTGATTAATGCTGTTGACTTCCCCCTGCTGCACCCGAAGAGCGGCGAGCTGATTGTCGAGTTCAGCAGACTGTTGTTCCAGGGTACGGTTTTGGTTTTGCAGCAGCAGCCAAGCTCCACCTGTGAGTGCCAGCAGCGCAACGCCGACCGCTGCCCCAATGTAGATTGGACGCGGATCATCCCGCACGACTGCCCGTCGCTGGACACCTTTGACTGCCTGCCGCTCGGAGCGATCGCTAAGAAAGTTGATATCGAGACTATACATTTACCACGCCTCCCGTAAGCTCAAACCCAGAACGACCCCCAGCCCCACGCGCTGCATTAGCGGAATATCCTGCTCAACTTCGAGCGATAGGGCATTCACCGGATCAACCGCGCTTGTCGGTAGACTCAACCGCTGGGAGAAAAACTCATCAAGCTGCCCGATCGCCCCGCCTGGTCCTGCCAGGAGGAGCTGAGCCACTTCCATGTTTTCGCCCTGGTTGTGATAAAAGTCGATCGATCGGCGCAGTTCGTCTGCCAGTTCGCCCAGAACGCGCAGCATTGATGCCGTACCCGGATTCATACCGCCCTTAGGTGGAGCGGTTGTGCCCATACTGTCCATCGGCACGATCGGAATCGTCATGCCTTGAAGCAGATCGATATTGCGCGACGGCGGCAGATTCATTGCCCGACTCAGAGCCGTTTGCACTTGGTACGTCCCGATCGGCACAGTGCGCGAAAACTGCGGTACACCATCTACCACGATCGAAATTTCGGTGTTTTCAAACTGAATATCGACGATCGCGGCGGCTTCCTGCGGCGAAAACTGGCGCAACTGCTGCCGAATCGTGCGGATCAGCGAAAAGCTGCTGATTTCCAGCACGTCCACAATTAGCCCCGCTTGCCGGAAGGTATCGAGATAGGAATCAGTTACTTCTTTACGGGTTGCGACCAGCAAGACCTGCACCTTCTCAATGCCATCTTCGTCCACGAAAAAGCCGAGTTTTTGATAGTCTACGTCAGCTTCCTCCCGGGGAAACGGCAGATACAATCCCGCTTCCTGGTTCAACACCATTTCGCGCAGTTCGCGATCGTCCAGCTCAGCCGGAACCGGAATGATGCGCGTCACCGTGTCCCGCCCGCTGGGAATTGCCGTTGCAGCGTGTTTGACTTTCAATTTGCTTTCTGCCAGCAAAGACTGAAGAATTTCTGCCATGCCTGCCGAATCAACAATTTGTCCTTCTTGAAACACGCCCTCTGGCACTTCTGCAGAAGCCAGGGTGGTTAGCTGAAAGCCCTGCCCCTTCTTCTTTAGCCGCGCAACATTGACGCGATCGGGCGTTAACTCGACCCCGATTCCTTTTGTTTTTTTGGAAAATAGACTTTTGAGGTTACTAACCACCGTTTCTATCCGTATCGCTTAATAAGAAAGCAGAAATACCGAGAGGATGAGTTGAAGTCAACTCAAGGACAAAACTAGATAACAGTCCAACCCACTCTGAGCCACCATTATGCTAATCCAGGATACCCAATCTAAATCACTTTAGATCGTCCTATCCTTTGCGAAAAATGAATGACGACAGAAATTGATCCTCCTATCAAGATAAAAACCTTGAAACTGGAAGACCTGTTCTGGACTTCTTGGACTCGATCGCTACTTGTGAAGTTCTGAAAACTAGACCCGGCAAACCCCAAATTCCGCCGTAAAGCTACCTGAGCGATTTAATAACGTTTCAAACCGCAGATTTTACAAACCGGAATTTGGCTCAACATATAGAGAACTTCTGGCGAGATGATAACTCAATTTCTGAGAAGTGGAACGAAATTGAACAAATTTTTTGCGGGCAACATCTCGAAATTCGATTCAGTCTTGCCAATGGAATTGTAGATTGATTAATAGAGCCATTTATTATCTGTAATTTCTTTCGCGAGATTTTCTATGTGCCCATCCCCATCTGCTCTGCCCTGGCAACCCTGGGGCACACCGCTCACGCCCTCTGCTCAACGCCTGCTGCTGCTGGGTTCAGGAGAACTGGGGCGAGAAGTGGCGATCGAAGCGATGCGGCTGGGAATCGAGGTCATTGCAGTCGATGCCTACGCGAACGCCCCCGCAATGCAAATTGCCCACCGATCGCACGTTATGAAGATGCTGGACGGTGATCAGCTTCGTCAGCTCATCGAGCAGGAGCAGCCCGATTTGATTGTGCCAGAAGTTGAAGCGATCGCCACCGCCACTTTAATCGAGATGGAGCAGGAAGGCTGGCGCGTCATTCCCACCGCAAAAGCCACTTATCTCACCATGAACCGGGAGGGCATTCGCCGTCTGGCAGCAGAAGACCTGGGCTTACGCACCTCTCCCTATCGCTTTGCCGAAACCGAAGCCGAGTATCAGGACGCGATCGCCGCTCTGGGATTGCCCTGTGTGGTGAAGCCCGTAATGAGTTCCTCAGGTAAGGGACAAAGCACCATTCGCACCGAAGCCGAAATTATCCCTGCCTGGGAATATGCCCACGCGGGAGGACGAACCCAAAATGCACGGGTGATTGTTGAAGGCTTTATTCAGTTCCATACCGAAATCACGCTGCTCACGGTGCGGGCGACCGATGGCACTCACTTTTGTCCGCCGATCGGTCATTTGCAAATTAGCGGCGACTATCGCGAATCGTGGCAGCCCTGTCCATTGCCGGAAGCAACGCTGAAACAGTGCCAGGACATTGCCGCTAAAATTACCGATGCCCTGGGCGGCTATGGCATCTTCGGTGTGGAGCTATTTATCGAAGGCGATCCAAGCGGTGAACAAATCGTGTACTTCAGCGAAGTCAGCCCGCGCCCGCACGACACAGGCATGGTCACCCTGATCAGCCAGAATCTTTCGGAGTTTGAGCTGCACGTTCGCGCCATTGCCGGATTGCCGATCGGATCGATCGACCTAATTCAACCCGGAGCCTCAGCCGTGATTCTGGCAGACACCGCAGGCGAGAATCCTCAGTTCACCGGAGTCCAGGATGCGCTGAAAGTGCCGACTAGCAAACTACGTTTGTTTGGCAAACCGAAATGCCACAAAAATCGCCGCATGGGAGTTGCGCTGGCACTGGGAGAAACAATCGATCAGGCAAGAGAACGGGCAAAAGCCTGTGCTGGGGCAGTCAAGGTGATTGTTTAGAGAATGGTTTCAAGCTGCTGATCAAGGGTTCAAGGGGCGCGCAGATAATTCAGGCATCCAGATGTTTATGCAAGAGAATCTGATAATGGCTTGCTGGCAAGCGGTGCGCGGGTGGCAGGCGAGTTTTTGCTGGCAGCAGTGATTGGATTTCCGAGCGGGATATTAAACCTTGCCATTCAACAATTCGATTCAAACAGCGAACTAGGTTAGGCACAGACTGCAACGCATCCCATCGCTAAACAACACAGGTCAGGCGATCGCGAACTCATTCTGCTTCTGGCTCACGCCTCACTCAGCCAAACCCAACAAGGCCTGGATCAATGCGATAGGATGAAAGCTGCAAACGTGTTATTAAAAAGTGAAATTGTTACGGTGGGCATTAGTCGGATCGACCAGTTTGAAAAAAATAATTTTGGCTATTACGTGAGGCTAAAACGGCAGGGAAAACAGGTTGCAAAGTTCTTTTCTGACAGTAAATATGGCGGACAGAATAAAGCACAGCAAGCCGCCCAAACTTACTATCAAGAATTGCTGGAGCAGTTTCCCGCAGTCTCTCAAGCCGGACGAAAAACCGTTCGCAATACAAGCGGTTATGTGGGCGTAAGCAAAACCAGTTCGCTCCGCAAAGGACACGAATACGAATACTGGCAGGCGTGCTGGGGCAGCGGAGCCGATCGCAAAAGCGTCAAGTTTTCGATTCAAAAATACGGCACGATTCGAGCAAAACAGCTTGCAATTCAAGCAAGACGATCGTGGGAACAGGAAGCCGTTCAGCCAGCATCAGTTTCGCAGGGGTAAGTCGATTGTCTTGAAACAGCCTCTTCGATCGGTCGCGGCTTAGACTCCCCACTCTAGATTCCTCGATAAGACAGCAAGAATTAAGGCAGCCAGAACTGAGGCAGCAAAGACTGACTGACCTCGCGGATCGATCGATTCACGCTGCGCGCAAGCTGAATATGGGGTTCGTCCGGTTCCACAGGTAGAATGGATGCCGCTGTGCCGCGACGAAAACGATCGATTACCTGATTGGCGGCTTCGAGTCCGGTGACATACGCCTTTTCCTGCGACCAGGAGCCGTGGCGCGTCACAATCCAGTCACCGCTCATATAGAGATTGGCGATCGGCGTGGTGACGGGCAGCATATTCGGGTAGCTTCCGGGGGCGAAGTGGGTGACGGCTCTGGGCAGACGAATCACGCTGCTGTCGATTACCTTTGCCTGGGCAAATTCGGGCACACAGGTTGCCAGGTCGCGCTGCACTTTGGCGATAATTTGCTCGTCGCTGCGAGGCAAAAGCTGATTGGCGTGGTAAAAATCTACCTCAATTACGCTGCCTGGCTCGTCCCGAAATTCGTCGTGCAGGGCGTTTAGATCAAAAAATGTCCAGCCTGTGGTTGTGTCAAAGCCAAAGCAGGCATTTGAGGGCAGCGGTACGTTCACTTTGCGATCGAACCAAAGCCGAGTTGCCAGGACATCGATCGCTCCCAGATTCATTAAATTACAAAACTCGGGGAAGCGTCGCAGAGTTGCACTGTTGCTGACAATTTTCTGCATTCCCGTCACGCCTACGGCAAAAATCACCGCATCGGCTTCAAAGGTTTCTTCGCCGCAGATGATGCCCTTCACCTTGGGTTGATCTGATTCCTCGTTTAGCATCAAATCACTGACCCGTCGATTGGTCAGCACCCTGCCGCCCGCCTGCTGAATTCGCTCCATCCACGGACGAGAAATCGTTGTGCCCACGGTGCCGCGACACCAGACTACGTCAAAATCGGGCTGGTGCGCAAGGATGAAGTAATAGAGCATTCCCAACGCTGCCGCCGCCGAACACTGCTCTCCGGGGGCAAACAAACCCACCAGCAGCATCGGTTCAAATGACTCTTTGTATAGCCGCGCCGACACGCCAAACTGCTTAAACAGTTCACGGGCAGTCACGCCGTCATAGCGTCGCCAGGCTTCATCTGAGTTATCAAAATCTACCAGAGCATAAAGCAAGGGCAGCGCAGACAGACGATCGACCAGCGGCAATCGCTTAAACTTGGTGTAGAGAAACGTCCCCAAAGGTGTGGGCAGTCGCGGTTCCTGCTGAAAAATGGGCGATTCCACTTCTAACCCAGCAGGCGAATACTGAGACGATCGCGTCCACTCTGTAAACGGCTGAATGCCTAATTCATCGACGAGCGAGAAAATATTGCGATAGGGATACCAGAACCCGTGGATTCCGGCTTCAACCGATCGCCCGCCGGGGGTTTGCCAGCCTGCCACCAGTCCACCCGGATAGGCTCCCGCTTCCAGCAAGGTCACGTCATAGCCCTGTTTTGCCAAATGATAAGTTGCGCCCAGACCTGCCCAGCCTGCTCCCACAACGACCACTTTTGGAGCTGCTAAGCCAGAAGCATTAGCCACAGCGTCCGCCTCCCAGCGTTGAACCGCCATTTCCTGCAAGTACCTGAATCCACCCTTCTGCTGGAGCCACAATATAAGCTAAACGCTGGCTGCCGATCGTCTGGGTTGCGCCCGTAAACTGAAAGTTATAGGTTCCCACAGGAATAATTGAAACACCTGTGCTGTTCAGATCGGGCTGTCGGCGTACCACTAAACCTTCACGCGGCAGCACATCGCACGTGGTTGTCACGATCGCCCTCCCGGTTGGAACAGGCTGAGGAGAGACGATCGCAGGCAGAGGCGGAACCGTGGGACGAACCGCAATATTATTGGACTGGTTATTCGGTTGGGGTGTGGGCTGCGGAAAAGCCTGGGGCTGCGGAAAGCTCTGCGGAGCAGCAGAAAGGGGCGGGACGGTGACCTGCGATCGTCCAGGCGGTAGGTTGGGCTGTGGGAAGTTCGGTGGGGTGACAGAATTAACGGGCGATCGGGTGGCAGCAGGCTGCGCTGGGTTCACTTGCGGGAATGAAGTTGGATTGACACTGGCTTGCGTCACACGGGCTGGAACCGATCGCTCAGGCTGAGCCGAAACGGGATAAGCACAGGGAGTCGGGGGCGTGAGATAGCGGGCTTCGACCCAACCTACGATCGGTTCCCGAATGCGGCTCCAGCCCGTTCCGGTTCCGATAACTTCCAGGCGCACAGTTTGTCCGGCAGGAAGGACTCCCTGCGAAACGCTGATGGGGTCGGGCTGCTGGTAAACTCCGGCAACGGTATTGGTCTGGCGACAGTTGGTCTCGCCTGCCTGGGCAATTTGGAACGATTTCGGATTTGATCGTTCATTCAGGTCAATGGCAGCGCCTGGCAAACTGCTGAGCACGATCGCCAGCCCACTTAAAACCGCAACCTGACCCAGTAAATCAATGCCCATCTTTCCCCACCCACAGAACAAAATTCTAGATGCGAGGAATGATAGCACGGGATTAGCGGGCAGACCTTAGACCGACAGGAAGGGACGCGCCAGGAAAAAGCTGCAAATTGATTTCGCGTCGATCGGTTCTCCGTTTGAAATCGATTGCTCCAGTTCCTCAGGCGACATCAGCACCGTTTCGATGTCTTCATCTTCGTCCTGGTTGGGCGGCGTTTCGAGCTTTTTTAAATCCTGCGCCAGAAACGCATAGATAATCTCGTCGGAATAGCCCGGAGCCAGATAAAACTGCCCCAGTTTCTGCCAGCGATCGGCGTGATAGCCCGTTTCTTCTTCAATCTCTCGCTGAATCGTGGTGAAGGGATCTTCATTCGGTTCGATCGTGCCCGCTGGAAATTCAAGCAATCTGCCTTCTGCCGCAAAGCGATATTGCCGCACCAGCACCAGTTTGCCCTCTGGTGTGACGGGAACTGCCAGCGCACCGCCCGGATGCCGCACGCACTCCCAGTCGCCGATCGCGCCATTGGGCAGCCTGAGCCGCGCTACTTCAAAGTTAAACTTGCGTCCACGGTAGAAGAGTTTGTCTTGCAGGCGATCGGGGGGTTCGAGCATCGGGGTGGAGGCGTGAGTGAATGGGGAGGGGGTGGGAAGGGAGTTCAGCGCTTGGCTTGCCTTTGATTGAGTCGAGCTTTGGCAGGGGTTATGCGAGTTGCTGGACGCCCGATCGATCGACTTGCTGGGCGAGGGTAGCGATCGTCTTTCCAGAGACAGGTTCTATCCAGTTAGGGGCGATTTCGGCGAGGGGAATCAGGACAAAGGCGCGATCAGCCATACGCGGATGGGGAATTTGCAGTTGGGGGAGGGTCAGGGTCAGATTGTCGTACAGCAGTAAATCGATATCGAGGGTTCTTGCGCCCCAACGTTCGCGGCGGACTCGCCCAAACTGTTTTTCGATGTTAAGCAGGGTGTGCAGCAGGGTTTCGGGAGCAAGCGAGGTGGAGAGGATGGCACAGGCGTTTAGATAGTCGGGCTGAGGGGGACCGATCGGCGCAGTTTGGTACAGGTGCGATCGAGCTGCGACGTGAATTCCCGGAATAAAGTCAAGCTTGCTTAAGGCATCCTTCAGCGTGGCTTCTGAATCGCCCAAATTGCTACCTAAACCGATCGCCGCTTGATGCCCAACGCTCAATGATTTCTCCTTTTCTCCTTGCTAAACCCCTTACCAAGTCGGATCAACAAATAAACTAATCGTGAGTTCTGCCCGTCCCGGAGGCACGGAGCTAATGCAGGCACGAATGGGCTGACCGTCTTCTAGCTCAACCTCGCAGGCATGGCACGACCCCATCAGGCAACCTGTGGGAATGACCAGTCCGGCGCGATCGGCAACCTGAAGCAGCGGCTCTCCCACCTCAGCGGCTACGGTTACATCATCGGGTAAGAAACGCACCTGTACGCTCATTAGGGCTCTTCCACTGCAAAGACACTGCCAAGATCAAGAATTAGGATAATCACTTGTCGAGGTGTTGCAGAATCGGGTTCAAGTCAAGATGCTGACCCACTGCACTCGCCAGTGTATCAAACATCGCTTCTCGCTGTTCCCGATAGTTGGGAATGCCCGTGGGCAGAGATTTTAGACCGCGCTGCTGCCGGAGTCGATTCAGCCAGGCTCGCCGCCAGGGACCGTTATCGAAAATGCCGTGCAGGTAAGTGCCCCAGATCGACTGGGTGGTATCAACCACACCGAGATTTTGGTCTTCAAACAGCGGCTTAAACACGGGTTCGTTGCCTTCGCCGTCTGACTCTGCCAGGTGGCTGCGTCCCTGGTGAATTTCGTAGCCTGCTACGGGCAGTCCGGGCTGGGGAAAATTAGACGTGACCAGTCGTTGACGGGCTACTTTTTGTCCAGTAATCACCGTCTTTAGCGGCACAAGTCCCAAGCCTTTGTATCGTCCTTCCTGTCCTTCCAGTCCTTCAGGGTCTGCCAGCAGTTTGCCCATCATCTGAAAGCCCCCGCAAATACCCAGAAGCGTGCCACCTGCCGCGACGTAGTTTTGGATTTCTTCTGCCATTCCAGTGCGTTGCATTGCGACCAAATCGGCGATCGTCGTTTTCGATCCAGGCAAAATCACCGCATCGGGATAACCAAGGGATTCTTTCAGCGTCACATATTTCACATTCACCGAGCTTTCCGATTCAAGCGGGTCAAAATCTGTGAAGTTCGAGATTCGGGGCAAACGAATCACCGACACCATCAAATCAGCATTGCTGTTCCGAGCGGGACGATCCAGCAGTGACAACGAATCTTCTGCCGGAAACACTTCTTCAAACCAGGGAATCACCCCCATCACTGGAATGCCCGTGCGCTTCTCCAGCCAGTCAATGCCGGATTGCAGCAGTTCCCGCTGTCCGCGGAATTTGTTGATTACGATGCCACGAATCAGTGCTCGCTCTTCGGGTTCCAGTAGTTCTAGCGTACCGATGATATGGGCAAAGGCTCCACCCCGATCGATATCCACCACGAGAATGGTCGAAGCATTGAGATATTTGGCAACCCGCATATTCGTCAGGTCGCGATGCTTCAGGTTCACCTCTGCCGGACTGCCCGCCCCCTCACACACGATCAGGTCAAACTCCTCGCCCAACCGCTGAAGCGATTCCTCGATCGCCTGCCAGCCCACCTCAAAAAACTGGTCGTAGTAGTCGGCGGCTCCCACTCGTCCGGCAACTCGCCCCTTAAGAATGACCTGAGAAGTCATGTCGCCCTGGGGCTTTAGCAAAATCGGATTCATCTCCACTCGCGGCACAATTCCCGCAGCCCAGGCTTGAACGGCTTGCGCATGACCAATTTCACCGCCGCTCGGAGTCACGTAGGCATTCAACGCCATATTTTGTCCCTTGAAGGGAGCCACTCGCCAGCCGCGCCGCGTCAGCATCCGGCAAAGTGCGGTTGTCAGCATAGATT